>NZ_JBALOS010000295.1:0-3594 GCF_036962765.1 Neobacillus drentensis | reverse complement strand
TATTGTACTATTTATAACTTTGTAAAAATGATCCCAATTAGTGCGGTAATAACACCAATAACTTGATACCTCTTAAGTTTTTCTTTATAAAGAAGAAATCCAGCCAGCACAACGATTAAACAATTTAAACTTACTACTGGAAAAACAATACTTGCTGTTCCAATCTTAAGGGCATAGAAATAACAACTATAGCCTAAAATGCTAATTAGACCGACAATAGACCCGACATTGACTTCTGATCTTTGCCACTTTTCCTTCGTCAGCATACTACAAATAATTAAATAAATACTTCCGCCACCATACATCGCAATGAGGATATTCAATGAATTGAGATGTAAATATGACGTTGCTTTCATTAAAATCCCTAATATACCAAAAGATAAAATGGCAAGGCCGACACGAATAATCCATGGAAGATAATTTGTCCGTCTGCTTTTTTCCGTTGAATACTGAATAGCCATGGCCGACCCTAGCATAAAGACAATTCCCAACCACTGAATCAGGGTAATATGTTCATGAAAAACAACTGCTGCACACACAATAGGAAATATAGTATTAGTTCCTACTAATGGCGAAGTTAAACTAGCAGGTCCCTTTTCAAAGGCCTTTGACATTTGGATATTGCCGTTTGCATTTAAAATTCCAATCAAAGCTCCTAGCAGTATCGTAATTAAATTTAGTTGGACGTTTTCATGAACAATCGCAAATCCTAGTGTTAATACAAAGGCTACAAAATAAAAGATAAATTGAATATGTACTTTCGAGACTCTCTTTCCCGTACTCCATTTAAAAATGGTATTATTTGTCCCAAAGCAAACCATCGTAATCAAGGCCGCTGCTATCCACATGTTGCTCCTTCGCTCCCTTTATCATTTTCACTTTATATAATATACCTCCCTGGCACTCCTCTCAATTGTTTTTTTGCGAATATTCGCTATAACGGTGTATTTTTGCAAAAATATGTTGTTATTTCATGTATTCCGTCTTGTTTTGATAGCTTTTGTCATGTTGCAGGAAAAATCAGTACTAGATGGTGAATAACTAACACAAGATGAATAATTTCCTAGATAAATAGAAAGGAATGACGTTTTTAATGAAGACCTATACCTTAAAAGAAGCGGCTAAAAAGATAAATATTAAACCTGGCATTGTCCGTCAGTGGGAAAAAGATTTTGATGATATGTTTGAGATTCCTCGAACAAAACAAGGGGCAAGAATTTATACAGATTTAGAAATCGACAAACTAGTAGAAATTAAAAAAATGTATGAGAATAAAGGAAGGAAGGAAGGAATCAGGGAATGGATGCAAATAAAACTTCACCCTGAAAATGGAGTGGTGCAAGAAAAAACCGAAGTCTCACTCGAGGTCATGTCTGAACCCCCTCCACCAATTACCATTCAGGATGCGATAGATGCACATCTTACCATACAGGATGCAATTGATGCACATCAGTTTTTCGAGGCAATGGATACGTACAAGCAAAATTTCTTAAGCGAAGTAAAAAATGAGATCCAGAATGTTGTACGAAAAGAAGTATTAGAAGAAGTAAAGAAGGAAATAAACAAAGGAACGTATACAACAGTTAAGTCAATATCTGACTCTATATATAAATCTTCTGCAAACACCCAAGCTGAAATTCAAGATTTATCAAATACATTAGAAAAAGCATCTGAACTCTCCGCAGACTCTTTACAATACCTATCTAACAATATTGCGAACGTATCAATAGAGACGTCTCAAGAAATATATACACTCTCCAAGCAGTTATCGGAAACATCAGAGGAATTATCCCATTACGTAGATGTTACCAACAACGAGATCTCAAGTCTAACTGAGGCAATGACCAAAGAACGTGAATTCTTCCTTGAAGAACGAAATCAGTACCGGCATGAAATCACTCAACGCGAAATAGCCTTTCAACAAATGTTAAACAGCTACCGAGATGTCGCAGCAGCAAAAGAAAAAAAATGGTGGAAATTCTGGACTTAAAAAAAGGAAAAAATCGTTACTCGTGGATTTTTGGGTTTATTTAAATCATTGGAGGGATTCGATATGAATACTAGTGAAGTTGCAAAATTATTAGGTGTATCCACCAGTACTATTCAACGCTGGGTCAAGCAACTCGAGTTACCAATGGAAAGAAATGAGCGTGGGCACTATCATTTTAGCAATGAGGATATCGAAGTATTAAAAAAAATCCATGAACAACTGCAAAATGGTACACTTATCCAAGAAATCACACCATTAAAAGAGAAAAAAGTTCCAAGAAAAGGTGCCATTAAGATTGTAGAAGACAACCAAGAATTAGAAAAATTGAATGAGAAAGTCAGTAAATTAGAAATTGAACTCCACTCAAAAGCAGATTCCGTTGTTTCTTATCAACTCCTCCAGCATCGCCGTGAAATAGAAGAATTGCAAATTCAAGTAAATGAATTAACTAAGCAGCTTGATCAATTCCAAAAGCTCCTTAGTAAAGTCAATTTGCCTTCTCAAATTGATGATCCGATTGTATTTGACTCAAGTAAAGGAAAAAGAAAAAAGAAAAACATCGTAAGTTCATTATTAGGTTTTTTGTAACAAACTAAGAGCCGAACAGGTACCTGTTCGGCTCTTTTCATATCATATAATTCCACTAAATCTTAAGTTCCACAAGCGGCCGAGTATATTTTTTTGTTACGTAACTGCCAAGAATTAAACAGATAATCAAGGACAGGATGATCAGTAAAAGATAATGTCCTGAAAAATTGAATAAATTTTTATCTAGAACGGCTACTTCAAGTGTTTTAACAATAAACCCGTGTAACAAGTAGACATACAACGTTCTTTCACCTATTTCCGAAATTCTAAATGAGGTTGAAGGTATAATTGTCATAAATCCAAAAACGACTATTAATGTCAGTAAATATTGGGCTCCTCGAAACAGTCCATCCGACCACTCTTCCACTCCCATATTTGCATATGAGGTATCACCTAGGAGCCATGGGACTGCGTCATGCGGGAAACTAAACCCTAAGGATAAGAATGTTCCTAAAATAATTGCTAATCCAATTGGCAGTGAGTATTTGGAACGAATCGCTTTTTTCAGGTGGTCCCCATTTAGTAAATATCCTAATAAAAAATATGGAAAAAATACAAATGTTCTAGACAGGCTTAAATAACTACCCACATCATCAATAAATCCTATCGCTATTCCCAAACCGATTGCGAAACAAAAGCCCATCCATCTAAATCTGGCAAACACATATAATAACAAATTCCAACAAAACAAACTCAACAAAAACCATAATGACCAATGTGGATTTAAAAAGTCGATCTCAATTCTCGCTTCCTGCCCATTTAGATAATAATAAATGGAATAAAGCAGTTGGAAAATAAAATAAGGCAGCAATATTTTCTTAATTGCCTTTAATAAATAGCCTTTCTTTTTATAACCTTTAGCAAAGTATCCAGAGATAAAAATAAAAGCTGGCATGTGAAAGAGAAAAATGACTGTATATAACGTGAAAAGAATTCCGTCTTGTTCTTTTAAAGGACTAATAAGGTGCCCAAAGACGACCAAAAAAATCAAGATAAATTTTGCATTATCAAAATAC
>NZ_JBALOS010000294.1:1025-4389 GCF_036962765.1 Neobacillus drentensis | reverse complement strand
GAATAATCTTTTGCAGTTTAACCGCAAAATCGGTATGTTCTTCCCCTACTACAAATAATCGGTCAACATATGGTAAAAGTTTCAATACTCCTTCTGAGAGTTGACTGGATGCATCATAAATAATGATATCGTAATCATTCTTCATAATCTTTATTTTTCGTTTTTGTTCGGTTAAAGACAATTTTGAAAATTCGTGGATAAGTTCAGGAGAAGTCTCTTCTTTTTCTAAGGACCCGTACGAAATAAATGCTGCAGCTAAATTTGTATTTAATTTAAGCCAATTAAAAATGGATAAAGCCAATTCAGTTACACCTGATTTTGCCTTTGGAGAGTAAAAGCCAACTAAATACATGTCCCTCACATGCCTTTTATTTAAATAATATTCAAAAGGCAAATAAGTGTTAAAGACAACTACTATCTATTTTTTATTTTATTAACAATTTCCAGGTCTCACCGATTTAGTCGTGGCCAAAACTATGATGGTTCTCTTCATGGACAAGTTCGAACCCTGTTTCTTATAAATATGACGGGCTTCCTAATTATTAGGTTAACAAATTAGCATTATTGAAATAATTGATGTGTTAAAATAAAACTGCTATTAAAAATAATTCCAAACGACAGGGGATTCCAATGAATAAAATGAATGGTCTGGAAATACAAACATGGCTTAAGAATAACCCTTTTCCATTGTTAGAAAAACTAAAATCTTTTGATGAAGTATTTTGGGTGAATCCAAATATGGTAAGCGCCAAACAAGCAATTGAAACATCACCCCTTACTGCAGCTGATATTAAGGATGCGGAGGAAAGGTTAAAACGGTTTGCTCCCTATCTTGCAGTGGTTTTCCCGGAAACAAAAGCAGCCAATGGGTTGATTGAATCGCCATTAGTAAAAATACCATCCATGCAGCAAAAAGTGACGGACAATTTAAATCAACCACTTTTAGGTGAATTATTATTAAAGTGTGATAGCCATCTGCCGATTTCTGGATCGATTAAAGCCAGAGGTGGAATTTATGAAATCCTTAAACATGCAGAAGACTTGGCACTATCACATCACATGTTAACCATTCAAGATGATTATTCCATATTGGCGGATGAAAAATTCCGATCCTTCTTTTCACAGTACTCGATTGCCGTAGGTTCAACTGGAAATTTAGGCCTCAGTATTGGGATCATCAGTGCCAAGTTAGGATTTAAGGTTACAGTACATATGTCTGCGGACGCAAAACAATGGAAAAAAGACTTACTTCGCAGCAAAAATGTGCAGGTCATGGAATATAAGGCGGATTACAGTAAAGCTGTTGAGCAAGGGCGAATCCAAGCCGCAGCAGATCCTCGCTGTTATTTCGTCGATGATGAAAATTCCCATGATTTATTTTTAGGATACGCAGTTGCGGCATCTCGGTTGAAGAAGCAGTTAGACGAGTTAGAAATCCAAGTCGATGAACATCACCCATTATTTGTATACCTGCCATGCGGAGTTGGCGGTGGTCCAGGTGGAGTTGCCTTTGGTTTAAAGCAACTGTTTAAAGATAATGTCCATTGTTTTTTCGCAGAACCAACCCACTCACCCTGTATGTTACTCGGATTAATGACCGGGTTGCATGATCAAATTTCCGTCCAAGATATTGGGATTGATAATCTAACAGATGCGGATGGCCTTGCTGTCGGCAGACCCTCTGGATTTGTCGGTAAAATAATCGAACCCTTTCTAAGTGGCAGTTATACGATTAGTGACGAACATTTATACAAACATCTTAAGGACCTTGTTGATACAGAGGATATTTATCTTGAGCCTTCTGCACTAGCAGGTATGATGGGTCCCATGTTCTTATACGGTAAGGGAATGAATTATTTAGAGAAGCATGATTTATCGAAAAAAATGAGCCATGCAGCCCATATCATTTGGGCAACTGGCGGAAGTATGGTCCCTGAAGAAATGATGGTTGAATATTATCTAAAAGGATCCAATAAGTGAAAAAATCTTTACTCACTGCAATATTGATATCTTTTGGAATCTTTATGGTTTTGTCCCCCGTATTAATTCGATTAGTTTCGTATTTACACCCAATCGTTCTGGGTGTTGTCCTGTTATGTATGATCGGGCTAGTCAGTTTTTTCGTCTTACTAATTAGAAAGGAAATGATTTATCTACCCTATCGATTATTTTTGGGTTTGCTGACTCTTTACACCTTGGCACTCGTTATTTTATTATTTTTTCGGCCGAATGATCAAAGCTATAACTCCATAAATCTTGTTCCCTTTTCCACTGTTACATTTTATTTATCAGGAAAAGTGAACTGGTTAATCGCTTTTTATAACCTTGCTGCTAACATTGGTTTGTTCATTCCCTACGGCCTATTCTTAAAACTTAAAGATTTTACTCAATGGAAAGCATTATTTATCGCTTTCCTGATGATTGCTTGTATCGAAGTTTTGCAATTTGTTTCCCATCGTGGGAGCTTGGATATTGATGATTTACTCTTGAACTTGTTGGGAGTTTATCTAGGGTGCGTTCTCTTTCCATTTGTTCGGAAAGTGGTTCAAATCGTCATTAAATAAAGGACCCATCAAGTGATGAGTCCTTATTTAGTGTCATCCAGCAAAAACAAGCAATAGCCATAAGTATAAGCATATCAGGGTGAAAATTAGTGTCGCCGGTATGACAACTATGGTAACTTTTATATATTCCAACCAAGTTATTTTAATATTATTCGTCTTTAATATATGCATCCAAAGTAATGTTGCAAGCGTCCCAATTGGGAGGATTAGCGAGCCTACGTCACTGCCTATGATGTTTGATAAGTAAACTGTTTTTGTTAATAGGGGATCGAGTCCCATATCCGTCAGGGCCAAAGTTGATATCATTAATGCAGGATGATTGTTAAAGATATTGGATAGAAAGGCAGTGATCACACCCATGATTAAACTAGCATGAAGCAAACTATCGTTTACGATTGGTTTTAGATAGGTTAAGAGGAGTTGCGATAATCCAATATTGTGTAAACCAAAGATGATGACATACATACTAAAGGCGAATATTAAGATATGCCAAGGAATTTTTCCGACCACGTCTTTTGGATTTACTTTTAAGTAAATCCATCTCCACATCAACAGGATAAAAGAACCACATACAGCAACTAAAGAGACGGAGATACCGATAAAGGAAGCGACGAAAAGACTAATCCTTACAAGGAATACGAAGATAAGCATACTGATCATGAGTTTCTTTTGTTGATTAAATAAAGTTTCGGACTCTAGTTGTAGTGGATGGAAAGGGCGGTGTTTTTGCAGTGGGATCGAGTAGGAGTGGAAGCGGATTTCGTTTGGGATATTTTTCTTGAATACCAGGAATAGTAAAT
>NZ_JBALOS010000294.1:281-1014 GCF_036962765.1 Neobacillus drentensis | reverse complement strand
CCTAGAACCCCTGGAACAAACATCATTTCCGTTTGAAGATACAAATCCATACCAATAATCTTCAAAGCAATTAGATTAACAATATTACTAACACCTATTGGAGCACTTGAGGCAGTCGCTATTAAGGCACCACTTAATAAAAATGGGATCTTTTGTCGATTTTTCAACTTCAGATTATTTAATATTAAAATCAAGATCGGTGTTGTAATTAGAATACTTCCATCGTTATTAAAAAATAGCGTCATTAAAAAGCAGAGTAATAAGGTATTCCAAAATAATCGAACACCAGACCCTTTTGAGATCTTTAACATTACAGCAGCTGTCCAACTAAAAAACCCAAAACTTTCGAGCACGATAGCCATAACGATCGTGGCTATGATGGTAATGGCTGCCCCCGTAACCTTTGAACTTATGTCAAGTAGATCCCCGATCGAAACGCTTCCACTTATAAAGACGAGAATGGCCCCCAATGTAGCCGGGATTGCTTCGTTCATATTTTTTGGACGGATAAAGATGAGGACCATTGTTAGTATAAAAGCAAAGATGGTGATAATTACCGTCGTTTGATGATACATAAAAGTTTATTTACTCCCTTCAGTTAAGTTTCCCTCTTGATTTTCTGTTTATTTATTCTTGTCCTTTGCTTCATAGTACGTCCCGCTGTGAAGGCTTGTTCTAAACGAATGTCTCGTAATTTGATAAATCAGCATGTAACTAGAAATATTTTCAAAAA
>NZ_JBALOS010000294.1:0-218 GCF_036962765.1 Neobacillus drentensis | reverse complement strand
AACTAGTTTATTACCTATTTTTTTATTTATAGACGAATGTCTTAAATGCTTTTTCTAGGTCTATGTACAAAAAAAATGAACAAAAAACCGATACTTTAGAAAGTATCGGTTGCTACTTTTTAATGCTTTTAACCTTTTGGACCTTTAGGGCCTTTTGGACCCTTTGGACCTTTGCTACCGTGGCTGCCGCTGCTTCCACTTCCTGAGCTGCCTGAACT
>NZ_JBALOS010000293.1:0-7038 GCF_036962765.1 Neobacillus drentensis | reverse complement strand
CTCCAATCAACAGGGTGCCAAAATCAACAATAAACTTCAACAGAGCCTACCAATAAAAAAGGCATTACTTTACTAATATATTTTTAATAAATACTTCATAAACTAAGTCCACTATGAATGAGGAGTGCAACTAATGAAAAAAATATGGTTCTTTTCTGTTCTTTTATTACTTCCTTTATTTTTTTATCAAACAAATACATTCGCATCAACTAAAAGTCGCGAGTCATATAAAAAAACTGGGCATTTTTTTTGGGAAGTAAATACAAAAGAAAAATTAGTTGCCATTACTTTTGATGATGGACCTCATCCTGTTTTTACTCCTCAGATACTGGATATATTAGCTAAATATAATGCAAAAGCTACTTTTTTTGTTGCTGGTAATAAAGTAATAAGATTTCCTGATATTGTAAAGCAGGAAGTAAAAGAAGGACACGAAATTGCCAATCACACATTTCAACATCTATACCATAATATTTCGTCTGCAAAACTATCATCGGAATTAGAAGAAACGGATAAAATTATTCAGAAGTTCACTGGTTTTAAACCGTCTCTTTATCGTCCCGTAGGAGGCATTTATAATGATTTAATTATTAATACTGCTATAAAAAACGGAAAGGAAGTTGTTTTATGGAATCAAGATTCTCGTGATTGGGCAGATCCTCCCGTAAGTCAAATTTGTAACGAAATCACAAAAGGAGTAAAGCCAGGGAATATCATTCTATTTCATGATTGGCATGGTAGTGAATTTACTCAGACATGTCAAACAGTTAAAGCATTAGGTACCATTCTAGACTTTTTACACAAGGAGGGATATAAATTTGTCACTGTATCTGAATTGCTCTATCGCTCGACACAAATCATTCCAGACACTTTTGAAATTTATCCTTCCAAGAAAGAAAAAACATCTCACATTGATTTAATGTTTTAAATGCATTTTTTCGCTTCATAAGTCTATTGTGTAGAAATATACACTTCCTTATGCTAAATACCCTTACTTATTCGATTTCTTCTCTTCCAATAAAAATAAATGATGAGGGAAAGGGCCAATAAGAATGTAATGAAATAAATACTATATGTTGACATATATAGTTCAACGGTGTGCCAATTTTCGCCTAATATTCTTCCTAGTGTGATAAAAGTAAAACTCCAAATTAATGCACCAGTATAGGCGTAAACAGTAAATTTTCTAAAGGGAAAGCGATTGACGGCTCCTATATAAGCTGTAAGATGCCGGACCCCGGGAATAAAATACCCAAATAATAAAAGATAAGGTCCGAATTTCCTGAATAATTTCATGGTACTATTCATTTTTTGTTCGGTAATGTGAATTTTCGGACCAAACTTTTCGATTAAAGGCAACCCAAATCTATAACCAATGTAGTAGCTAAGCGAAATCCCCGCCGTTGCCCCAATAAAAGCACTTATTATTGAATTTATATAGGATAATTTCCCCTGAAACACATTGTAACCAATATATGTAAGAAGGACCTCATCGGGTAGAGGAAGTCCTACAATACCGCCAATTAAGGCAAATATGATTCCGAAGTACCCATAATGTTCTAGAAGGTAAACAATATGATTCTGCATTTTTTCATCATCCTATTAGGTAATGTCTAACCATCAACTTGCTTTTGCTGAATTAGAAACCAACATTGGTATCCTGTTCATACTTATAGCTATTAAAATGAAATATTTGCACCTTAACCTTTATATTCGTTAAGGAGTCTTTATCTAGATAAAAGCTGGTAGATTTTTTTAATTCCCTATATTGCTTTGGATGTTTTCGATACCACTTTTCACCAACATTTAATAAATCTGTTTTATTTTTAACTCCACGTTTATAAATGGAAGTGATTTTTCTTCTTATATCGTCTTCCATTAATTTCTTTAATTTTGGTTCGGGAATATCTTTGATTTTTTCGACCAAATCTGCTGGTACAGACACTTCTAGGGAAAACTTTGGGGTTGTAGTTCCCTTCTTGTATTTTACCTTCATTTTTGGAGTGGCTAGTTTCATTGCCGCTACAAGCTTTCCCTCATCTTCTACTCTTTGATCTAAAGATACCTTTTTTTCTAATAACCAATTAACATAAACAGCGTCCTTGAAAGGAAGGACTTTCTTAAATTTTTGCTGCTGAAAAATGGCATATCCATCGAAAAATACAATGGGGTAATTTTCCTCTGCCTTCCAGGTTTGAGAGTCAATTTTTACATTAGGTAGTTTGGCCACCCCCATAGGCTCATAATAGGCTCTTAAAAAATTCATTAATGCCATAGGCTTGAGCTCATCAAGATACACTTCGTTCTTTTCCTTTCTAAAAAGAACCGTGTATATTGCCGGATAATTAAATAATGCCTTTATATTAAATACTTCGCGAATATTTTCATCCGTTGTCATGACTCGTAAGGTATGCCGGAGCGAACGGTTTCTGCCTATTTCTACTATTACTTCCTTAAAATGATTCCTGACTATTCTTTGACTTAAAACAAGTGTTTCTACGTGGCCAAAAAATAAAGGAGGCTCCGACTTTTTATAAAGGTTACCAACCGCTAAATTTAGTGTTTCTCCCGTTGCTGATGCAATAAAAATCGGTATGGGTTCAGTAGGCTTACCTCCTTCTACCTTTGCTACATTCGCGAAATTTAAGGATTGAAGATACGCGATATACTCCTCCTTTTCTTCATCATAGTCCATACCAATTGCCACTACATAGGTTACATCTTGAATATTTTTTAAACCTGAACAACCGGAAAGAAGCAGACAACCCGCTAAAAAAGAAATCATCCATTTCCTTTTCATGATTGATTTCCACCCCTTGTTGGATCATCTGGACTGGTTAAGTTTGTTCTTGACTTATAAAATTGGATTGGAGCCCTAATGAATGACTTAATCATTCCTTTTAGACTGATTGGCGAAAGAGAGCCTAGGTATGGAGACCCAAAGGAAGAAATGGTTGAAAAGTAAAAAACCGTTAGAATAAAGCCAATAATGACACCGAATAATCCAAATAAGGTACTCATTAAGATAATCGTGAATCTTAAGATTGTACAAGCCGTACTTAAAGTTTGATTCACTAACGTAAAAGACGAGATGTAGGTAATGGCCGCTACGACCAGCATGGTCGGTGAAGTTAACCCCGCCCGAATGGCAGCATCCCCTACGATTAAGCCACCTAAAACAGCTACAGTTTGCCCAATTGCTCTTGGCAAGCGTACCCCCGCTTCATTAAATAGCTCAAACAAAAATAGAACAATAAACATTTCTAGTGGTGAAGATATAGGCAGCCCAAAACGCGAGATTGTAATTGTCGCAACCAGTAAATAGGGAACCTGTTCAATATTATAGGCAGAAAATGCGATCCATGCACCAGGTAAAAAAGCAGATATGATCAACCCTATCATCCTGATAATTCTTTCTATTGATACATAAGCATAACTTATGTAAGTGTCCTCAGGGGATTTAATCTGCAATAATATATTGACCGGTGCAAAAGTGACTGTAGGATTTCCATCAACAATGAGAGCAAACCGGCCTTGATTCAGCGCCTGAACAATAAAGTCAGGTCTACCCGTATAGTCCATACTCGGGAAGATGGAATACGGTCTATCACGAACATATGATTCAAGTTCATGAATACTCGTTAAGATATCCAGTTCTACTTTATTTAACCTTTTATGGATTTCATCCAAAACTCGCTGATCAATTAAATCTTCTATATACATGAGTACTACTTTTGTTCTACTTCTTTTACCAATCGTATATTTCTCTAAACATAAAGACGAGGTGTTAAGTCTTCGCCTTATTAAGGAGATATTTGTCTTTAGATCCTCCACAAACCCATCCTTTGGACCCCTTATTGAGCTCTCAATCGCGGATTCTTCAGGTTGCCGCATAGGAAAGGATCCTGCTTGAATACTTAAAAACGAATCACCGAATAAAAATAAGACATTTCCATCAAAAAGTAAATTTGATAGATCATCTNNATCTTCTGCTTGGAAAAAGGATTTAAGCTTTTTTTTGACAGAATCTTCTTTATCCTCACTGAGTTTAGGTAAAATATTTTGATCTAAATAATGTATATCAATCAGGGTTTCAAAATAGATCATTTCAAACGTGTCCATGATTGTATGGTGCTCAATCAGTCGTAGGTCTTGACTTTTCTTAAATTGATTTTTAAGGTGTTCGGATTTCTCCTTTAGCCTTAGCCTTTCATTACGAAGTGGATTCAAGAGTATTTTTCTTACCATGTTGTTTATCCCTCTTCTTTAAAACTAGAATAATGGCGGCTGATAGCAGGATTTGAAAAAGGAAAAATGCCAAACTAGCCGGCAAAAAGTATTTATAAATAACCTTATAGAAATAATAGGTTTCTACTTTTATGGTCATTAGACCGAACAAAAAGAGATACATGACTCCAACAAGCTTAGGGTTCAGTCTATAATGTTTCTTTTTATGGGTAAAAAATGTTCCTAACAGATACATGAATAATCCAATTCGAATCAACGCACCGCTAAGCCATTGATATAAAGCAAAAAAATCTAGATGTGATATATATTCTCCAATGCTTAATATACGCCATTGCTCATAAGCCGGATACCGGAAGTAGATTGATTCAGTAGGTCCAAACTCCATGATTGATGCAGAAAGCGGCCCAAAGATTAAGCCTGTTAAGAATGTCAATAAAATAAACAACTGTTTAAATTTAATAGGTTCCTGTGAAAAGGGCTGCAGCAGGATAACGATGTAAATCTCAAGCAGCCCTGACAGAACATAGATTCCCCCTCTAATAAGAGGAGAATAGCCGTCTGCAAACACAGGAAGTAATAAACTTGGGTCCTTTAAGCTCGTGTTTGTTAGAGCAATAACTATGCCAAATAGCACAACAAGCGGTAGTAAAAAACCGCTAGATATAGCCATGCTTTTGACCCCAGCAAGTGTGATTAAAAAACAGACAAAAACCAAGAAACCATTAATCATAAAAACAGAAGCATCAGCGAGAAAATATGCTTTTAACCAAATCATTAGGTCCCTAAAAGTGACATAAGAGCTTGTAAATAAAAACAAAATGACGGGAATCGAAAATAGAGTTGAAAACGTCCTTCCCAGACGCTGTCGAATCATAGAAAAGAAGCCTTCATTTGGACTGTTTTTTACAATAAAATACACCAGCCAGAGAAAGAAAAGAGAAATCGGATATGCCACAATGACACTTAACCAACTGTCTCTTCCAGCTGCGGTGAGTATATTTGGTATAAGCAGGACATGGTTTAGTAAACCTGTCGAAAGGACCAATAACAAAAATAATTGTCTTGGAAGGAGTATTTTAATTAAGTTTTGTATTATAATCACCGAACTTTATCATTTTAGGTAATATTATCACCAAAAATGATGAATATATGTGTTCAAAATGGTCTTCAAAACGGAACATCACGAAAAGTAAAAAAAGCTCATGTCTCATCAAAAATTTGATGGGACCCTGAGCTTTTTTTACTCTTTTATTTTATTGAAAAACAAATTCATCTATAAGATCTTTTAAGTTTCTTAAATAATACGAACTGTTACAATACCTTCAATTTGATCGATTTTTTCCAATAAACCAGGAATGATATCGCCGTTCACTTTATTGTCGATGTCGATCATCGTATAGGCGTATTCCCCACGGCTTCGATTAATCATGTCCGCGATATTTAACTGATAGCTCGAGATTGCCAATGTAAGCTGGCCAACCATGTTTGGTACGTTTTTGTGGAATGCCGCCACGCGTCGCTTACCTGTGTAAGGCAGGGATGCGTTTGGAAAATTCACCGAGTTTTTGATATTTCCTGTTTCTAGATAATCCTTTACCTGGCGGGCTGCCATAATGGCACAGTTTTCCTCAGATTCTTGTGTTGAAGCACCAAGATGTGGGATTGGAACAGCATTTTTCATTTTCAATACATTTTCATTAGGGAAATCTGTCACATACGTACCAACCTGCCCGTTTTCTAGGGCGGCAGCCATATCTGTTTCATTCACAAGCTCACCACGTGAGAAGTTAAAGATATGAACACCTGGCTTCATGATGCTGAAGGTTGCTTCGTTAAACATTCCTCTTGTATCCTCAGTTAATGGAACGTGTACGGTTATATAATCACAATTCGCAAACAACTGTTCAATTGTCATCGCACGCTGAACATTACGTGACAAGTTCCAAGCCGTGTCGACTGAGATAAACGGGTCAAATCCAATAACATCCATATCTAAATCAAGTGCATCATTCGCTACAAGCGCACCGATTGCACCTAATCCAATCACACCAAGTGTTTTTCCTTTAATTTCTTTTCCAACGAATTGTTTCTTACCTGCTTCAACAAGCTTTGGTACTTGTTCGCCTTCCCCTGCTAACGACTTGGTCCAGGCCACGCCGGCAAAAAGGTTACGAGATGTTGCCATTAATGAAGTCAGCACCATTTCTTTTACAGCATTCGCATTCGCACCAGGTGTATTAAAAACAACAATCCCCTGCTCTGTACATTTGTCGACAGGAATATTATTAACACCCGCTCCTGCGCGTGCGATCGCCTTTAATTTATTTCCTAATTCAATAGAATGCATGTTGAAACTACGAACTACAATCGCATCTGGATTGTCACTTTCATTGTCGATCGTGAAATGATCCTGATTAAAAACATTTAACCCGCTTTCTGCAATATTATTTAACGTTTTAATGGTTTTCATTTTGTCAAGGGTCATTGTGCTCATTGTGTTTTCTCCTCTATTCTTCTGTGATAGTTTTTAAGTTTACTAATTAGCAAATTTTTCATTTTATAAAAAAATCTTCTATTAAAAAAATGTAATTTTATTGTCATATGACTTCCAGCCGGTTCTATCCCCTCCTAATAAACAGAAAGAGGCAAGGATTTAATTCCTTACCTCTGCCCAGGCGAACGGCTGCGACACTATGTGCTCCCTCGCGGTGATCCGCGTTTCGCCAGTTACACATAGCCTTTTTTTATTTCTCTAAAAATAACAAATTTTCTAAGAACATTCAAGCATAT
>NZ_JBALOS010000292.1:0-6758 GCF_036962765.1 Neobacillus drentensis | reverse complement strand
CAAATTCATATGGAGGTCAATCAATGATGAAAAGAAATATTGGATATGGTGGTTTTCCATCAAATATTCCACCAAATATAATGCCGAATCAGATAGCTCCTATACAACCAATGCCAGCCCAATACTGCCCACCACAACCATGTCCACCTCAATACTGTCCACCTCAAGTGTTTCCAGCTCAGTATGATCCACCCCTAGTTTCACCAGGGCAGCAATATGTTAAAACAAATTTGTTTAATAAAGTAGTAACACATTTACATCCTTCCCACACAACTACAGTCAACAAGCTTATGGTTAATCATCAACACTATTTCCCACACACAGAATCATGTGTAAATGAATGTTGTGAAACACATACGATGTGCGGTGTGCCGCATAATCCTTGTTGTCCGTCTGGACCATTTGGATTCTAGCTTCTTCTAACTCCCCACCATTTAGTGGGGAATTTTTTTTATTTATCGTTCCAAACAAGACGTTTCCTAATGGAACAATAGCGTATCCCTACACTCAAACTTGTTCATCAAGCTCAATAAAATAATGATCCTTACGATATGACACTGCCTCCATGGTGGCAATTAGATTTTGCTCGTGAAAAATGTCAATTCGATAGAATCCTGTACGAAAGTTTCGTCTTATTTCCGTCGCACGCGCAACAATTCTGTCTCCTGGTTTTGCTGCTTCAATAAACTGGATGGTGGTCGAGAGTCCTACTGAGGTTTTTCCATATGCATTACAGGCTACAGAAAATGCGTGGTCTGCTAAAGCATATAAATGTAAATTCCTCCCTTAAACCAAGTATTAAGTATAAAAAGAATAAGGAATTCAATAATAAATAATAAAATCTACCTTTGTAAGAGTAGGAGGTGAAAAGTCGATTCAGAAGAAGTAGTTTACATTGGTAAGCAATACATTGTAGTCCATAAATATAATTTAAGGCTATTGGGAAATGATAATAAAGGATAATAAATTCAAGGGGCTCTTATCCACCAATCCAAAATAAAGAACATAATTGAACAACTACAGACCCTTGTTTTAAACAAATGGAACCTATTGTTGTCTAATATAACTAACGGAGGAACTAGATGATGAAAAAGAGTTTAATCTTAATGGCAATCCTTATATTTAGCCTTGATTTAACTGGATGTGCCAGAAATAACGTAAATAAAAATGATGTTGTATATCGGGATCAAAATGTGACAAAGAACAACATCACCAACGACAGGAACAATAATGCTTTTGATAATCGTTCTAAGATGAACGTTGCCGATGATGCAGCTAAAAAAGTAGCAGACTTGCCAGAGGTGGACACTGCAAATGTTATAGTGACAGACAATAATGCGTATGTAGCTGTAAAGCTTTCACCTACATCCCGGAATAAGGGTACTTATAATATTGAACATAAGATTTCACAAAGAGTTAAATCTACTGATCGTGACATTAATCAGGTTTATGTATCGGAAAACCCTGATTTTTATGATCGAATGAACACATATGCGTCAGATATTCGTAACGGTAGACCAGTTTCAGGTTTCTTTAATGAATTTACTGAAACCATTCGTAGAGTATTCCCCAAATCCAAATAAAATGAAAAAATGCTTGGCATATGCTAAGCATTTTTTTATAGGTGCACTTTCTGATTACTTTTGACTATTTAATCCTTTAATTTTTCTCATTAAGTAGTCTAGGCTGCTTCCTTGTTCTTAACTAACAACTGCTTAAATTCGACTTCCATAAGCATAATCGAAAGCAAAATGACCATTCCTCCAACTACTAACTTTACTGTAAATGGTTCAAAACCAAAAGTTATAGAAAAAACGCTTCCAAAAACGGATTCAAGCATCATTATGAGTCCAGCTGATGTTGCAGATGTATGTTTTTGAGCTAAAACCTGTATCGTTTGACCCACAAACGAACATATTATTCCCATGTATAACAATGGTACAATTGCAACAGACCAACTAACGTCCGTTAGGTGCCCTTTCTCTACTAAGAGGAAAAAAACGAATCCACCTATTGCTTGCACAGCAGCAAGCATAAACGCTACAACACTAAAATCGGTCGTTCTTGTGCTATACCCGAGGTAGACAATAGATCCTGCGTAAAAAAACGCACAGATAAGTGTGTATAAGTCTCCAATATTCATCTTTATCTCTTCGTTCGATATTCCTGTGATAATAACCATTCCTATTAAACAAGCAGCTATGGAAACCAACCCTTTTACTTTAAACTTTTTCCCATAAATGATCCAAGCTATAAAAGGCACAATCACCACATACGTTGAGGAAATAAAAGCATTATTCGATGGAGTGGTATACATTACACCAATTGTTTGTGTAATAAATCCGCCAAAATTAAGCAATCCGGCAATTAGCCCTACTTTAAAGTCCTTGAAGGTCATTTTAAATATTTTTTTATAAAAAAACAGTAGCACGCAAACAACAAAGAGAAAACCTCGGACAAAATTTATAAGACCAGCTGACACGTTTGCGTCTAATGCTATTTTGGTTACCACAAACCCTGAACCCCAAAATACTGAAGTTATCAAAAGCAGTATATTTGCCATTGATTTTGTCATTTTCATATATTATTTCTCCTCTTTTTGATTTATATAACACAAAAAAATCCAACTCTTTCCTTAAAAAGAGTTGGATTTTGGATTTTATCTACTCTTATACAGTTTTTCGACACCCAACTAAGTTGAATGATAGAAGGGTTTCACTTCTTTATACATTTTTTGATTTTTTTAATTATACTACATTTTCTTAATAAATTAAAACAGAAATCTTAGACATTCTTTGTTTGTATCTTTGACTAATCTTAGTTGAAAAAGAGATCGTCAATGCCGGAAACCCATCTTGAATTACCGCCCCCTTTGCTTTAAGTACACTTTTTCACAATCTACTCTTAGTATGGTAATTCTTAGGTAGCCTGATAACACATGCTAAGTATTCTTTGTTATAATAAAATACATATAATGTAGTTAAAAAAGAAATGGACTAGGGGTGAACATAATGTATTGGACTCCACTATTTGAAAACGATGTACCAGTAGCACTCTCCCGCTCTTAATGGAGAGAAAGTGACTATATCTCTCCGTTAGGGGCAATTTCGACCTAAACAAAAGACGGAGGGTACAAAAAATGAAAAACACCTTATTAGGTTCTTTATATTTAATTTTAGCATCCAGTATTTGGGGCGGTATGTACGTTGTTGTTAAAGTTGTAGTATCGGTCATACCACCACTGGAACTTGTGTGGTTGCGATATTTAGTGGCTATTGTCGCACTTCTCATTATCGGTTTCCTAACAAGACAAAATTGGCGTATCGAGAAACGTTATTTTTTACTAATCATAGCCATTGGGATCATCGGTAATGCCATATCTATAGTTGCTCAGGAAACTGGTACTATGCTATCCACAGCACAAACGGGAGCCATTATAACTTCTTCAACACCAGCATTTATGGTTATTTTTGCTCGCTTAATTCTCAATGAACGGTTTACGTTAAAAAAGGGGATCTCCGTTTGTTTAGCAACAATTGGAGTACTCCTCATTGTTGGAATTGGTGATGTGAATTTGTCCAGTACACTTGGAGGTATCGCACTATTTATTGCTGCTTTAACATGGGCACTTATGTCTGTACTTGTCAAGCGTTTGCCAAGTGATTATTCACAAATTGTGGTAACCACCTATTCCATCTTAGTGGCACTAATTGTGTTGACTCCTTTCGTACTGCCGCGGTTACACGAAATTAATATCACTCAACTGACTCCCCTGCCCATTTGGGGAGGTCTCTTGTATTTGGGTATTGTTTCAACCGCATGTGGATTTCTACTTTGGAATCGTGGATTACAAATGCTTAACGCCTCAAGTGGGGGAATATTTTTCTTCTTTCAGCCCGTAGTTGGAACATTACTTGGATGGCTTATTTTAGGAGAGAACATTGGTGGAATGTTTTGGATCGGCTCTATCCTAATTTTTATAGGTGTTTTATTCGTGATCATCGAGAAAAAATAATAATGGAAAACCCCTTCAATTGTAGTTGAAGGGGTTTCATAATAGGTGTTGTAAAATGTTCAATCAAAAGAACTCACTGCTTGAAATAATTCTTCACTTGATTGTGGAGTTACGTAAATTGTTCTGCTTGGAAAAGCGACTTCTACTCCCTCATCCTCTAATATCCCCATGATCTCTATGTTGATTTCATGTTTGATTTTAACGTGTTCTGCCCAAACCGTAGTATTTGTGAAAAAATATATAAGAATATCGAGACTACTGTCATTATATTGATCGAATGCTACCATGATCGTATCAGGATGAATTTCTTCATGAGTCTTCAACATCAGGTCAATCCGATGAACGACTCGTTGAATTTGTTCTTTGGTGGTTTTATAGTTAATTCCTAAGTGGAAATTTATTCGTCTTTTCCCCATACGGCTCCAATTGGTAATGGGTTCGTTTGCAAGTGTTGAATTTGGAACTGTAACTAGAGCTTGACTAAATGTTCGAACTTTAGTGCTTCTGAAATTTATATCTTCTACTGTCCCCTCGACGCTCGGTGTGAAAATCCAATCTCCAATTGAAAAAGGTTTTTCTGTTACAATGACGATTCCACCAATCAAATTACCTACCGCTTCTTTTGCAGCTAAAGCAAATGCCAGCCCCCCTAATCCGAGACCTGCGACCAGTCCATTTACATCGTAATCAAATTCCTGACCAACAATACTAATACTGATAGCAATAATGATGACACGGATCGTTCTTGATATAAACGGTAAAAGTATTAAATCAATCTTATTGTTTATCTTTTCATTAACACTTATTAATATCCCCGAAGTAGGAGATGACAAGTTAAACAATCCCCATGTAATTAAAATAATTACCATGGAACGTAAAAATTTTAAAAATAACGCATTATGTTGTTCAATAAAAGGGAAATAATCCATTGCTAAATACAAACCTACAATGATAAAGAACCATCCTAAAGGACGTTCAAACCCTAAACAAATTTTTGTAAAAAAATCTGTTGGTGCTTTTCCCGACAATTTTAAAATCACCTGAAACACATACTTGGTAAATATGTTTCTAAAAAGAATAAATAAAACCAAAATTCCTATGGAAATTCCTAAATTTTTTAACATGTCATAGTCTAACCCCGCCATTGAAAAAGCCATGACAAATGAACCAAAAGACATTCTAAAATACCCTCTCTCTTTTTACTATGTTTCTTCTATGATAATTGATAGAATGAATGTTATATGAAAAATACACAATCACCCGTTCTTCAAACCATTAATATAATAACTTTATTAACAAGATATTTGAATACAACAAAAGTCTTAGATTATCGAAATTAATCTGGTATAATGCTTATAAATTAATGAAAGACAGTAAAACGAACGTGCTGCAGCAGCTATGTATTCTTTCATTCTCAAAAAAATGGACTCCTCCATTCAATCTCATAGAATTCATCACATAACCCTAATCAAAACCCACGAACTTACTCTTTAAGAAAAGCACCCCGTTTGTTCAACAAGCAGTTAGTCACTCTTCATATTAACAACCCTTGTTTCAATAAAAATTTGTTAAAAGAACCATTTTTTCCGTGGTACCGGGAAATATTCGCCGGCGACAAGTTCTGAAGGTACGGCTTCTTCAATTCGTAAAAGGTCGTCTGAACTTAAGTTGAGGTCAACTGAGCCGAGTGAAACATGAAGTTGTGACTGCTTTCTTGCACCTATCAATGGGATAACATCCTCACCCTTGGATAAAACCCATGCGATGGCAATCTGCGCGATGGTTGCTTGTTTTTCTTCAGCAATTTCACGCAATGCTTCTACAAGTGCTAAATTCTTTTCAATATTTTCGTTGGCAAACCGCGGACCATTACTGCGTTTATCATCCAAACCTAGAACCCGATCCTTTGTCCATGTACCGCTCAATAAACCTCTTGAGAGAACACCATAAGCCGAAAGCGAGATACCTAATTCCCGTAGAGTTGGCAAGATATTTGATTCTATGCTCCGATTAAATAGTGAGTATTCCATTTGCAGCCAACTAATAGGATGTACAGCGTGTGCGCGACGAATTGTATCCACTCCTACTTCAGAAAGACCAATGTAACGGACATATCCCTTCTTTACCATATCGGCAATGGCACCAACCGTTTCTTCAATTGGTACGTTTGGATCGATGCAGGCTGTGCCCGGTTGATAAAGATCGATGTATTCAACACCTAGGCGCAGTAGGGAATCCTCAAGGAAATTCCTTACTGTATGAGGGTGGTTATCACTCTCCCGATTACTCTTGCCATGAGAGTGTAGCTTGCCATCGAATTTTACTGAAATGAACGCATTTTCCCGTTGGATTCCTTGGAATGCTTCACGTAGAAGTAATTCATTGTGTCCATCGCCATAGAAATCCCCTGTATCAAAGAGTGTAATGCCTCCCTCAAGTGCCGCGTGGATTGTTGCAATGCTTTCGCTTCGATCAGCATTGCCATATAGCCATGACATTCCCATACAACCTAGACCAATCTCAGAAACCAGAGGACCGTTTTGACCTAGTGCTCGCTTTTTCATTGATATATTCCCCCTATTATCGTAAGTCAAAAATATTTGTGAATTTCCCCTTCCACAGTCTCAGTGAACCGATCTGTAAGCAGTACCGTTCTGAACCTTCGCCCCCTTGCATTTATCTTAATTTATTCTTTCTATACTAAAATCAATATTCCTTTATACAAAGATACTTTATATTCAGC
>NZ_JBALOS010000291.1:0-11311 GCF_036962765.1 Neobacillus drentensis | reverse complement strand
ATTTTATAGAGTTGCAAAGAACCCAGTAATAATTAGCTGGGTTCTTTGATACATATTCTTTGTCTGACTGATTTGTCTGTTATGGCCCTTCTGTTTGTAGCGGCCTGACCACAATATTATCCAGTTCATAAAATCCTTTATCCTTCATGAACATGATTTTATTGGCGCCTTTCTTCAAAGAGATCTCTATTTTGGTGGCCATGAAGCGTCCCCACCCCTGAGTTGTTTGATATTTCAAGGAGTGTACTTCTCCATTGACGATCATTTTGCCGATTGAAGGGCTTAATCCGTTAGCAAACCAAATATCAACGTTATAAGTTCCCGCTTTAGGAACAAAGACTTGATTGAACTTCACATAACTGTCGGCAAAATCGATTCCGCCAACATAGCTTCCTCCGGATGCATTGGATTCGTTAGTTCTCACAGCGGCACGGAATATTTCTGCTTGTTCCGCTTCATATTTAGCTGCGCCAGTATCCGCCAATTTCTCTGTCACTTCTGGGAAATAAGTAATACGTAAGTTCTGTGCTCCGTAAGGAACCAGAGTAATATTTTCAGTCGGCTCCGTCGAGAGAATAGGACCTACAGGCGGCTCGGCAGCTTCAACATTATTGGTTCTTTTTCCCCACGTTGGAATTTTTTTCGCTTTGGCTATCAGCTTAACAGGAGTCGTATCTTGAACGAACGGATTCTCCGGCATTGGTCCGGTAATTATATCGATGGATTTCTCCGGATGAGCACGGTCAATGAGCAAGCCGTAATTCCAAGGATTATCCGCCTTCACACTATACTCATTGAAACCGAGAGCAGACGCATTGAATCCTGGCAATCCTGCAATTGGCTTGGCTTTAACCTGCCAATTTTCATTCATCTGCAAGGAATACACAAGCGGACCGCGTTCAATTCCAATAGAATTATTGATCCATGTTGTCGTTTTCAGTTTCATCGGTACTTGAAGAACAACGTTGTCACCGCTCTCCCAAATTCTGTTAATACTTACATACTCGCCTGCTTTCACAGCTTGCACAGTCTCTCCATTCACCATTATTGTAGGATTGACCGACCATGCTGGAATACGCAGCTTTAGTGGGAATTGCACTTTTTTTGACGTGGTTATGGCAAAATTGATTTGATCTTCAAAGGGATAATTTGTCGTTTCCTTAATCGTAACGTCTGCCTTTTTCAGTCTAGCTGATACCTGGCTAGGACCGTAAGCAATGACACCGAGTCCTCCGTCTGCAGATGCTGCCCACATATTCTTCACAAAGTATGGCCAGCCCATATGCATATTGAAGCGGCAGCACGGAAAACCGGAAGTAGGCGAAGGCATCATTCCATTGGAATAATTTTGTTTAAAGCCATGATCTGCATAGTTGCTCTCCACTTGATTAGGTAAGGAATAATATTGGTGGTTCTTGATTTCTTTATCCATAGCCCCAGGAAGTGAATTGAAGGCAATTTTTTCTAAATCATCTCCAATGTGCGGATCGCCAAGAATCATCGCAGCTTGCTCATTACTTTGCATCCGCTCTGTAATAGCGCAAAGTTCGACCCCCTGCGTGGAAGAAATTCCTGCAAGCATTTCTGTACCTGATGGCATGCCAGTGATTTGGGTATGATTGGTTAAATTATTAACTCCCTCCTGGAATGCATAACGATCGCTATTGGATTGTGAACGCTGGTAGTAAATGGCCGGCATTTTAATGGCTTCATTCACATTAACCGAATGGGTTGGTTGGAAATCATCTCCAAAATCCTGAAACTTATTATTGTTAAATATGTCTGCTATTGGATAACCCTGCCCTGCTAGCGTATCTGCTAGATTCAGCAAGAACGGGTCCTCCGTACGATTGTACAGCCATAGGACCGTATCGATATTATCTCCAACCCTTATTTTCCCCCAATCCTTTAATGGCTGGGAGGGTAAATTATCGGCTTGATATTGAAAATACTTCGTCATAAAAGGAAGTACGCGTGAATCACCCGAAGCTTCGTAATAATCTTTCATCGCATAAAGAGCTACCATTCGAGGCCACCAATCGTCATTACTAACCGGCCCGAACGAACCATCCTTTCGTTGACTCGCCAAAATGGCGTTGATCCATTTTTGTGAAGTAGCGATGAGTTCCTCATCTTTCAACGTATAAGCAAGAGCGATCAAGCCTTTTAAATAATAAACAGGGCGTTCCCAATCAGAATCCGCTGCAGTCCCTTCAAGCCATGCTGCATTGGTTCCCAGCTCGCTGTACAGATCCTCTGCATAACCTGTAGCTCCGTCCCTCTGTAGCTCCAGTTGCTTGAGAAGCCAGCCTTTAGCCTCCACCGAACCGAGAGGTAACGGCGTAAACGGCGTCTCTTTGAGCGGATTTTTGTTTGCAACCGGTTCTTTGAATGATTTATCCGGAACCACATATGCACTTGCAATAAAGTCATCAAAAGACGGTTGCGATTGGTGAATTAGCAAACCAACTCGACCTTTACCGAAGGAACTTCTTTTGTAATCCGTATATTGAATGACTGGAGTGTGTGTATCGTTTACATACACCTTAATATTTTTTTGGCTAGTTATGACTTTCAGATGGTAAAACTTATTCGGATCGATACTATCAAACACTTTCAATGATTCAAGAACCTGTTGCTTATTATTTTTTATTTGATTAAGTGTCACTGTACCGTCGCCGCTAATGCCGGCATAATAGCCGCGTACATTGTCCTCTTCCGGAGAAACGTTCTTCACTCCGAACAGAAGACCTGCGTCTCCAGTTCCAGTATCTGTAGGAAGTTTGACATTGACTTCCAAAGTCATATCCTCCAACTGTATATCCTCAGCAACTATGTTATTGCTTTCACCCTTATTGACCATTAGGACCCCTGACTGTAATTTCCAACTGCCCTCAACAATATTCCAAGATGCGATTGACTGTTCCGGAGCAATGTCGAACTTATCCTCGAACAATATGCTGCCATCTGCAGTCCTGGCCATGAAATTATCATACGTTGGCAAGGAATTGTACATTCTAACGCCGATACTGCCTTTAGTAAAGGTGCTGTCGATTTGTTCAAGCACCAAGGCATCATTTAAATAGACTTGGATTTTGCTGCCTACAGCAGAAACTTTCAAATGATAAGTAGTATTAGGATTTATTGTAACCGCAGACCGTTTCAACTCGTTCCAGCTGTTGTTCATACGACCCAGAAACACAGACCCGGTTCCATTTGCCGTCATGCCAACATAGTATCCCTTGACATTGTCAGCACCAGGTACAGCGCTGTTGACCCTAAACAATACCCCTGCATCACCATTCTTGTCTGCGAGGCTGAGATCGGTCTCCAATGTAAAGTCTTCAACCGTGGTGTTGTTGACAATAGCTTTATACCCTGCACCTTTACTTACAGTCAATTTACTTGAATCGATCCCCCATGGACCTTCAATCACATCCCATTTATCATTGATTATTGTTTTATCGAAATGATCTGCGAAATAATCGGGGATTTTTTTATTCACAGCGGCTTTAACAGGATACTGGTATACACTCGTAACAAATAACGTCAAAATTAGTAGCTGAACTATCGTTAATTTTATTTTCATCGGTTTCACCACTCTTTTTATATTATTCAAAAAAACACAATGACTCTTTTTGCTATAACGCAGCCCCTTTCTCTCAAATGACTTTCAAGCTACATCACCACGCTTCGTAAAAATAAGAATCTAATAATAAACTCATCTAATAGATTAGAAAGCTTACTTCTCGGCAAGACGATCAATCTTTTCTTCTAGCTCAAGCGAATCTACCAAGTGGAACGTATCGATGATGGTGCCGTCTTTGTCGATAAGAAACATTGTAGGTAGGGCATGTAGTTCATAAAGATCAGCAACGTGCTTATGCTCATCAAGCAAAATTGGATACTGAAGATTGTTTTTCACAATAAAATCATTAATATTTTCGGGCTTTTCTTCGGTGGTTACATTAATTCCGTAGAAGTTGATTTGATCTTTATACTGCGCATAGAGCTTGTTCATCTCCAAATCTTCGACCGAGCAGGCATCGCACCAGCTCGCCCAAAAATTCAAGACAATCGGTTTAGCGCTTTTTCCTCCAATTGAAACATAGGAATCATCTAGTGATTTCAGTGTAAATGGAGGTGCCATTACACCTGATGACCTTGTTGCTTGGCCAGTATCCGCCTGATTTACGATTTTTTCCAAGGCCTTTGCATCTAAACTCTTGACCTCTCCCTTATCAGCTTTTTGGGCTGCAGTGTTGTTTACCGCCTGGAGGGTGGCAAAGGTTACGATGAGTATGATAGCAGCAAACAGCCATATGTTTTTCTTCATAAAAAACCTTCCTTTTCCTCACTAGAATGATAACGCTATCATGAATATTACTGAGAACTTAAACACATCATAAATGGTTTCAGAGCGCATGTATTTGCAATAAACAAAGAATTTTTGTGATTTTTGGCCAAAAAAAAGCAGCACGCTGCAAAAGGCAATTGCCGGATTCAGAGTGTCGCGTTGGAATTTTTCATTTTGATACTTGAGTATACGTCACATGATAAACTCGAATCGCGTCCCCTCCATTCATTTTTAACCAATGAAAGTCAAAAATAAGTAATCCACTACTAATATAAATCTAAGAACGTATAAACTTCTACCAAGGAATGTCCGAGATAAAATTTTTTATGACCCTGTCCTTTTTTGCCTTCTTTCCATATATAAAAGGTGAGAAAAACTTATAGGAGATGGTTAGATGTCTGGCTGGGTAAAATTGACGAAGCAATTTACAAATGATGAATTATGATTTTAACGTTACCGCTTTCCGGCTTTATGTGTGGATTTTACATGTATCTGAAATATAGGCAAAAATAATCTCACCTTCCATATAGAAAGTGAGATTTTTTTAAGTTTATATCTCGAATTTATGTTTGTATTACCTTATTGAACGACAGCCTCTCCATGGTAAATCCGATATGCTGGAACAATCGTGTCCGAAACAATTTCTTTTCCTTTTTCACGAATGAAGTCCAATTTATAATAGGCATCAAATCTTTGGCTGATTTCTGTTTTCACAAGTTCAGGCGGAGTGACGACGATGAATTGGAACTTTAGTTTTTCAGCTACTGCGAAGATCGGGTCAAGGACATGTGCCGATGCAGCTTGTCCGAACGGATTATCACAGACTAAAGGAACCCAGCTATGATCGGTTTCGCTTTTAACGGATAATAACATCATCATCATCACCATTCGGGCTGATAACTTCTGTCCGCCGCTGCCATCGGATTTCGTCTTAGAACCTTGATTAATTGTCTGCCAGGTTGAATAATGCTCTCTTTGCGGTTTCCCGTACATAAAGGCATTATCTGTTCGCATATTATAGACGAGCAGCTCAGGATATCGATTTCGAAGGGATACAAATAAAATTTGCTCATCACTTATGAGTTGTTTTATTTCTTCGTCTAATAATCGATTATTGTCATCAATCATATCAAATTGTTTGGTAATTTTGTTAATGGCAGCTACAAAGTGCTGCTTCAGCAGTGGTTCGATATCTTCAGCCTTTTTAGGTAAGATATCTTCTTTGAGCTGGACGAGCGGAAAGGATCCTCGTTCATTTTTCAGCTTCATTTTCGCAATCATTGAACGAATGGCCTCTGAAATGCTCATCACTTTCATACTGGCACGGCTGGCCCAGAAGTTTTGAGCCTTTTCTGCTCTTTCTTTGTCGCGTTCTAATTGTTCCAATCCACTTTGTGAAAAACGTTTCATATTTTTAACGATGTTCTGGATATGCGTATAATGCCTTGTATCCATATGGTCTAGTGTCGTTAATAATTCATTTTTAAAACGAATCTCCCAATCCTTGCCTTCAATCGTGAGCTTTAAATTACGCAATGATTGATCGATTTTCGCATGCTTCTCCTGACCATCTTCCTGAATCGCTTGATGTTCTTCACACCAGGATATGATACACGCTTTTCCTTGACTCTTAATTTTTTCTAGATCATCATTCGTAAATACTGCAGCTTCCTCTTTTAGGATAACGGATAAGGTTAACAAATCTCCTTCATAACCCGCAATTTTAGTTTCCGTTTCTTTTTGGCGTTTCTCAGCCTGCTTTACTTCCTCTTTCGCTAATTTCGTTTGGTCTTTAATTTCTACTTCCTTTACTTCTAAGTCTAGGTCTTCCCATTGTTCAGGCTGTTTTGCATGTTTTTCGACTTTCTTTCCTGACTTATCACGCAGTTCAATAGCGTGCTTCAAGGACGTTTCCGCTACAGTTACAGCCGTTCCTTGTTCCCGTTCTTCTTTTTCCGCAGTCTTCGCTTCCTTCTGTGCGGTCTGCAGCATATTTTCTAATATACTTAGAGGTTCATCTGGTTCTGTTGCTTTATTCCAATCCTGATCATGAGCATTTAATTTTTTCTCTAATTTTTTTTGCTGCTTTTTTTCGGTTTCTTTTTTTGCTTGAAGAACGAGTAATTCTCTAGCCTGTTCTTCTTTTGATTTTTGAAGCTGCTTTAGCTCTTCGATTCTTCCGTTTATCTCTTGTAATAAATGTGGTGATAAGCGAGGGACCTCTTCACATTGGTCTGCTTTTTCATCAGCAGGAAAAGAGGCTTCTTCAATAAAGAACCTGATCTCCTTTATATTTTGTTCGGTTGTAAGCTTCCATTCTACGTACGTTTGATTCCACTGGTTTTGCAGATCAATTGTATTTTGGTGCTCTTTTCCTATTTCTTGCTGCTGAAGACCTAAGGCTTCCTTTTGCTTCTCTTTCTCTAGTTTCACCCGTTTATTTTCTTGTTGAAGAGTTTTTTCTAGATCAAACTCCTCTAATGTTTCTACATTTCTTGTAAGCTTATCTATCTTACCTTTTGTTTTTTCCATCTGTTCTTTTAACCCAAGCTGTAGTTCTTTTTCCTTTTCTTCTTGTGTTTTAATTTCCTGCAATTGCGTCTTCTTAGAAAGTAGAGCGTTTTGTTCCTGATTGAGAGCTTTTTCGATATCACTAGAAAGCTCGCTCGATAAAAAACGATCGATTTCTTTTAAAATACGACGCAACGAGGTTTCTGTCTTTTCAATTTCAAGGAGCGTATCTTTCTTTTCCTCTATTTGTTTAGCAATCTTTATTTTCCAGCTGGTGAATTGATTTTTATCACTTAATATCTCTTTCTCGGTTCCGTTAATGATCACAAAGGATGGCTGGTGATATTCACTGTTCATTTCCTCACGTAAGAAAATCGGAACAGGACTTTTAAACATTCTTCCTGTAAGAACCTGCTGGTTAATTTTTTGCCATTGCTGCCCGCTTACGACCAACCCGTATGGAAGGAGCGGATACGTGATAAGGGAATGCGCTATTTCCGCTGGGCTTAGTGATTGGAGAAATTGGGTTCCATAAAATACATCTATTCCAGTCTTCTCATCGATCCATTCCTTTAATTCCTTCACATCTTTATTTGCGATCCAGAAGGGCTCATCGTTTAAGGAGTGATCAAGTTGTGTTTCCCAAAGTTCCTTTTTAATTTGTTCAGCTTGTAGGCGGTTATTGCCTAGTATTTCCTCAATTTGCATCCCATATTTTGATAAGATTGAATGAGTAAACGGCGCAGTGACATCATCAAGTAAACCAAGAAGCTTTTCTAATAATTTTGCTTCTTTTTGCTTTTGCACTTCATTAGCTGCCTTTAATTCTTCACATTTTTCCTCTGAAAACTGAATCGATTGGACGAGCGTACCATGTGAAGTGGCAAGTTGATTTTGCTTTTCACTAGATTCTTTTTCTTTTGCTTGCAACTCTACTAAACTAGTCTTTTTGTCTTCAATCTGTTTAAAAAGACTCTCGATCAAGCCCTTTAAGTCATAGGTTAAGCGATCGCCAAATTCATGGATGAGTGCCGCTTCCTTCGACTCAAAGGTATGCATTTGCGTATAAAGAAAATCAATTTCCGTACTAAGCTGAGCAATGTCTTTTGTCTTTTGCTTATCCTGCTGCGAAAGCTCCCCTGTTTTTTTATGTAAGAACTTTTGATACCCCAAATACTGCTTAACACCTTCTTGAATCGATAGAAAGGATTGCTCCCATTGCTTTCTAGCTTCTTGCTTAATTTCATCCATTCTTTGATTCACTTGCTCTAAGCCACTATTTTGTTCCAACGTCGCGATCTGCTGTGAAAGAGAGCGAATACTTTGTTCGTTTTCACTCCACTCTTTTAATAATAGCTGAAAGTCCAGTTGTGCTTTTCGTTCCTGTTTCTCTTTAACGATTGCATGTTTGGAAGTGTGTTTCTCCCTTTCTACCACTAATTTCTTATCCCAATCCATGACCTCTCTGTGAGCTTTTGCAAACTCTAGATTATCTTTTTGAAAGCGTAAATTTGCCTGCCTGATGATTAATTTCTCCAAGTCTTTCTCTAAAGAAAGCTGCGTTTCCTCTTCCGATTGCTTCAAATGCTCTAAGGCACCAAGCAGTTGTCTTCCTGTCTGTATACTTGCAAGTACAATTTCTTTATGTTCTACTCCTTTAGCTAAGTGCTCTTCAAATGGGACAATGTCTTCTAAAAACTCTTTATGGGCTTGTTCTCTTTTCAAGAGTACTGGCAGGTCTTTAGCGATACTTGCCTGGCTCTTGAAAATCTCCACAAGATCGTTCTTTTGATGTTCGGTTCGATGCAACACTTGACTCACAGTAGGAATGATTCGTTTTTGGAACAGGGAATGATCATCCTCAGCCCCCTCGAAATATTTCCCAACTCCGCCTTCATCCTTGTTAATGTCCTTCATAATATCCCAGTCTTTACGGTTAATTCCATATGTATCAAGGATGCGATAGTGCTTCTTCGTATCTCGATAAACGTCATATCCATTCCACTTTAAATAGTCCTTCAAGCCTTCAGTTTCGGCAACCTCACCATTTTCATAGAGTGGAATATGCTCCAGCGCTGCCTCTTCCTTCCGTTCAAATTCTCTTGTATAAAATGTAATAGTAGGGAGGATCTTTGCTTCCTGTTCCAATGTTTTACTTTCATTTCCACTTTCTTCACTCATTGAGATCCTCTGCTCTGCTGAGAACATTCCTCCCGTTACTAGAGACGCGCGGTCTGCGCCGTCCAATTCCCACTGAATGAGAACATGAAAGGTATAGGGAATAAATTGCTCTTTATTGTTAAAGAAAAACTGCTGATAATAACGATTGTTCTGTTTTCCCCATGAAGTTCCAGGTTTGAGTATTTGGAAAATGGTCTGAAGGAAAACACCTTTCCCACCCCCGTTCATCATAGCAATGAGGCCATTTGTTGATGTCTCATCATTATGGAAATTAAAAGTGGTATCTTTATATTGCTTTTGCATGCCATCATACTTGAGGCCGACAATTCTAATTCGATGGATTTTCGGCACGCATATCCTCCTCTGTCGTCATTAATTTTTTTAATAGTTCATAACGATCATAATCGTGATACAAGTATTCAATTCGCTCAAAAAGCTCTTGCTTCGGAATCACCTTAGCTATATCTTCCCGATCAAGAATGACGATCAGCCCCTCCGTCTCTAATAAGCGCATAGCCCCGGCAATTAAACCAATTCTCGTTCGTCTATTGCCTTTTTTTAACCCATAATCGTCCGTATCAACCTCCATGTATTTCCATGTGGTCACAACTTCCTTCATATCAATCCGTTCTTCTTCTCCGAAGGTGGGTTCAACTTTTAGAATGCTATCCCATTTAATCATGAGGTCGTTGACTTGCCGTTCTAATGCGTAGTAGCTAATCCCTTCCCGCTTCATGCGAATTTTTGCCGCCTGGTTGCGGTCTATGGCTGCTAAAAAAGACATAATAACAACGCTTATAAGATGAAAGTGTTTTTTCGTTTCGACTTGCCGATGCTTCTCTTTCAAATGGGTAAAATTCGTAGCAAATACGGATCCAGTTGGCTGGACAACTAAGTGGATGCGCTTAGGCGATTCAATGATATATGTACCTGATTCGTCTGCTAATAAAAGAACCGTCTGTCTCACTTCCGGATCAAAATAAGTCTGGAAGTGTTCACTATTTTCGTCGATTACTTTATCTTTTAATAACGAAAAATAGACAGCTGATGCTTTTTTGATACTTTCTGAATTCATCATTTCTCCTCCTGAACACATATTTTAAAAGGGGTAATTTTCATTTGATACCATAGGAAAGGCTCCGCACGATAATCAAACATTGTATAAATCTTTAAGCCTTCGAACACTTGAAATTGCGGATATTCCTTCATTAATTTATAAAGAAGAATTTCCCTCTCATCTGTTAAGGTTTCTTCCTTTCGATGCAGCACTTGAACCTTCAACGGTTTTTTATCGAACATCATCCACAAATCAATCGTTTCAGATTCTTCAAACCATAAATCCTGCACTTCTAGTGGCATCTCTGCTAAATCAGCTAACGAGAACTCTCCGTTTGTTTGTAAAAATTGAAAAACATAACTCCATGCCTTAATAACAGAATCCCAGTTCGTCACTCGAAGACGAGTAATACTTTCTTCGGCCACATCTTCTATTACGGCATCCGTTAGTTGTATTTCATTGAATTCCTGCTCCCCCCAAATCCAATCAAGTGGTAAAATAAATTCATTCTTCGGTGAAAATAACGGAGAAAGGACTCTTTCTATCGTCTCAAAACGATGAACTCCTTCCTTCATGAACCACTTTTCATAAAAATGCTCTCGAAATGAAACCAGACTGTTTTCCCAAAACAATGAAGGGGTTTCCGCTTTTAATTTCATTTCATAGGAAATATTTTGAATGACTAGCTTAGCAAAACGATCATGCAATTGCCTTGTATGACCAATTTTTTCTTGGAGAAGAATCAATTCTTTTTGAATATAATCATCTTCTTCATTCCTGCGTTTCGTCTTGTCTATCATACTAGTAATGGTACGAAAGTGATTTTTTTCTTCTTCAAATTGTTTTTCAATTTCAACACGATTGTCGGCCCTTTGCCATTCCTCTTCCATCAATAAGATTTTGGGATTGTTGATCATTTCCTTTTGAAATGTGAATTCATTTGCCATTAAGCGGTTTACGCGTGAAATGAGGTGATCGAGGTTTCGAGTAGCTTTTCTAAAATTACCGTTTTTAATTAGCTGCATACTATAGAGTTGTTCAATCGTGATTGAGAATTCTTCAGCCATTTCCCTGCTCATAAAAATCATTTCCTGAGCGACATCTGTGAGTTTATAAACAATGGAGCCGCCAATCTCTAAATTCGTATATAATTCATCCATTGTGACATATCTGAATGTTTGAGTCTCCCAGGATTGTCTTATTTC
>NZ_JBALOS010000290.1:2311-4582 GCF_036962765.1 Neobacillus drentensis | reverse complement strand
CATTATTAAATATAGCACTGCCTTCGATCATGACTGACTTAAAAATTGACCCATCAACTGGTCAGTGGTTGATAACCGGTTTTATGTTAGTTAATGGAATCTTGATTCCATTATCAGCATTTTTAATTCAAAAATTTTCTGTCCGGCAATTATTCCTAGCAGCCATGCTTTTATTTACGTTAGGAACCGTATTGGCTGGTTTTGCACATGCATTTCCACTGTTATTATCTGGTCGGATGATTCAGGCCTCTGGGTCAGCGATTATGATGCCCTTGTTAATGAATGTAATGTTAACAAGTTTTCCAGTTGAAAAACGTGGATTAGCAATGGGGGTTTTCGGGTTAGTATTAATGTTTGCTCCGGCAATTGGACCGACTTTATCAGGTTGGATTATTGAACATTATGACTGGAGAATGCTTTTCCATTTTGTCACACCAATCGCGATACTCGTCGTTTTGCTTGGCTTTTTCTTGCTTAAAGATAAAAAAGATAAGGTTGATATTCGTCTTGATTTCGTTTCTTTGTTGTTATCAAGCGTTGGTTTTGGCGGAATCCTTTATGGATTTAGTTCAGCTGGAAAAGAAGGATGGGATAGTCCGCAGGTTTATGGGACGCTAGCTGTTGGGATCGTTTCGTTGGTAACATTTATTATGCGTCAATTAAGACAAGAACGGCCACTTCTTAATTTCCGGATTTATAAATATCCAATGTTTGCATTATCTTCTGCCATTTCCATGGTAGTTACAATGGCGATGTTTTCAGGGATGCTTCTTCTTCCAATTTATGTCCAAAATATTCGCGGGATTTCTCCCTTAGATGCGGGTTTAATGTTGTTGCCAGGGGCAGTTCTAATGGCCATTATGATGCCGATTACAGGGAAACTTTTTGATAAGTTCGGTGGTCGTGCACTAGCTATAATTGGTTTAGCGATTACAGTAATAACAAGTTATTTATTAAGTAAATTAACACTGGAAACCACATATACTCATTTAATTATTTTATACACGATCCGTATGTTAGGTTTTTCGATGATAAATATGCCAGTTACGACAAATGGCTTAAACCAGTTGCCGGCACGGTTTTACCCTCACGGTACAGCGATGAATAATACGATGTCACAGGTATCGGGTGCGATTGGTACAGCGTTGTTGGTGACGGTTATGACAACTCGTGCGAAAACACATGCCACCGAACTGATTGCAGCTGCAAAGAAGGCTGTACCAGATCCGTCAGTCAAAATAACGGAAGCCATGCAATTAAAAATGCAGCATGATATTCAAATGAAGGCCATGTTAGAAGGTATTAATGATGCATTCTTTGTAACCGTCTTTATCGCCGGTCTTGCTCTGGTGCTTGCCTTATTTATTAAACGGGCTAGGCAAGCGGAAGATCAAGGTGAAGTAAAACCTTCTACTCATAAGGTAAAAGCGAAATTAGCGGAGAATTAAATTGCACGAGAAAGAGGGGACTTATAGAGTCGCCTCTTTTTTTGATTATAAACATCGTCACATTTGCTTTTTTATAAATAAACAATCAAAATTAGAAGCAGATAAGCGATTCATAGGAGGATATTCTGATGTTAAAAGACCAAATCAAACAGTACATCACTGAACAGCAAAATAGTCCAAACGGAAATATAACCATTTTTAAAGAAGAAAAAGAATATGTTGAAAAGAATCAGTTAGCAGATCAAATACAATTTTTGGAGAAGGATGAGAAGGCGCGCTTCGCTGACGCTTACATAGAGAGATGTGATAAAGAATCTGAAAACATGATCAAAAACGAATCATCATCCTTTTTAAATGAGCCGCTTGATTTCTTAAAAAAGCATAAAAGTGAATTTATCTATGTGGAATCGAATTGGTTTGATATCATTAGTGTCGAAGCTGTTTCTTTAGAAGCAGATGATGTGTTCGGGACTTATGATGTTATGTTAGGTTTAAAACTCCAAAAGAAATTTGAAAAAACGTTAAAGGAAAATTTGAATTTCCTCTTACACGGGGATGAAGCGAAATTTGATTTAATGTTTAGTTTAGAGGATGGCTTATGGAATTTGAATTTTGCCTTAAACTATGTCGATGGTTTTAAGGAAGAGATCACAATAGGTGAGGCGTTCAAGCTCATTTATCGGTTTTTATTTCAGTTGGTGGAAGCGGTGGAAAGGGAACGCAATTAGCATTTGCCAAAGACGCATGGATAATAATCGATCCATGCGTTTTATGATTCATTCGCTTTAATGAGAGGAGAGATGGTAATAGATGCGAGTCATTT
>NZ_JBALOS010000290.1:0-2299 GCF_036962765.1 Neobacillus drentensis | reverse complement strand
GCCCAAGTAATACGGAAGTCATCGAATATCTGGGTTTAACACACTTATTAGTAGGAGTGGACGACTTTTCCGATTGGCCAGCCTCAATCGAAAGTCTCCCTAAGTTAGGTCCAGATTTGTCCATTAATATGGATTTGGTTGAACAATTACAGCCAGACATGGTCCTTGCATCTCTAAGTGTTCCAGGGATGGAAAAAAACGTGGAAGCTTTACAGAAACGTGGGATTCCACATCTTGTTTTAAATCCGCAATCACTAACTGATATTGAAAATGATTTAATGACAATAGCTGAAGCACTAGGGGAACTTGAACGGGGAGTGGAGGCGGCCCGGCAATTTCGTTTCCGCCTTGAAAAAGTAAAACAGCGAAGTGCAAATCTTAGTTACCGGCCAAGTTTATACTGGGAATGGTGGCCAAAGCCGATATTTACCCCAGGAAAAGTAAACTGGCTTACAGAGATCTCCCAGGCTGCTGGAGCAGTGAATATCTTTCAAGATGTTGAATTAGCTAGTGTTCAGACGGATTGGGAGGATGTAGTAAGTCGCAAGCCCGATTTTATTTGTCTTGCTTGGGTAGGTGTAAGGAAGGAAAAGATTCAAAAAAGCATCGTGAAAAAGCGGTCTGGATTTGAGAAGTTAGGATTTTTAAGTGATGAGCGTATTCTGATACTTGAGGAAGAGCTTTATTGTAGACCCTCTCCACGGCTCCTTGATGGATTAGAGAGGTTAGTAGAGTTAATCCATAGAAACCAATGACCATGCAATAATAAAATGAAAAGGGAGGGTATCACCCTCCTATAAAAATTAATTAAAATCCTGCTCAGAAATCGAAATCGCTGAACCCGTTGAGGTGTGCGCGTTTACCCATCCAAGCGAGGTTTCCGACACATTCGTCCAATTTGGAATTTCATCCTTATGCTGTTCTACCCAGCTCATACAATATTGCGGGTCAATATTATAATCGAGGCACTGGGCTAGAAACGCTTGGATAGTTTCTTCATTGCAATTCTGCCACGACCCACAAGTATTACTCCATACATTTTCCATTTTCGTCTGCAACGAAACCTCATTAATAAAATTACTAAATTGGAAATCGTTAGGCATCTATGTTCCTCCTTTAAAAAAATTTCACATCCTTCAGTATGTCCAACGAGAAAATAATTGAACATAAAAACCAAATTAATTTCAAAAGTTTAGAATTACAAAGGTTTATATCGCTTTGTCTTCCTCACTTAAAGGTGAAAATTTATTTCTCTTACTAATCCAATAAGCTCCCATAAATATCGCGATTTGAATAGGGACAGAATAGCTATACCGCCAATTGAAAAAAGGGTCGGCTGCTATATAGGAACTAAGAAGGGCGAAGAATATCGCTTTAAGTTCTCCAAAGATCTATTTTTCAGGTCAATTAAATCTTCAATTTTATCCACGTTTTTATCTATTATATTTAAAACTGTATCGTTATTTTCCATAATTACTTCATCAGTTTTGTATCATTCTTTTTATGTTTATACAAAAAGGCAAAATTATACTTATGAGGATTAATATTCTTCATTATTCCTGGGGATTATGCCATAATCTAAATGTAGTCGATTCATAAATTTTTTTATAGGAATTGAGTTAAATGGTTGGATCGAAAGGGGACTAGATGTGAAAAACAGAAAAAAAACGGCCCTGATTCTAGGTGCTACCGGACTAGTAGGTAATGAATTAGTAAAAATACTCACCCAACAAAAAAATTATGAAAAGTTACATTTGTTAGTTCGAAGACCGATTGAAAGCAATAATGCTGTATGTGAAGAGCATGTTGTTGATTTTGAGCAGCTTCATACATACCGAGAATTATTTCAGGTAACAGACGTCTTTTGCTGTTTAGGGACTACAATAAAAAAAGCAAAAAGCAAAGAAGCTTTTCGGAAAGTAGACTATGAATATCCAATCGAGGCAGCCAAAATAGCAAAAGTGAGTGGGGTAGAGAAATTTCTCATTATAACCGCGATGGGTTCAAATCCAAAATCAAGGATTTTTTATAATCAAGTTAAAGGTGAAGTTGAGGAATCTCTTGGTAAGTTAGATTTACCATCCGTCCATATTTTTAGGCCATCATTATTATTAGGGGAAAGATCAGAATTTCGTTTTGGTGAAAAAATTGCAGCAAAAGCAAGTGCTTTCTTCAATGTATTCATGGTTGGTCCATTACGTCCTTATAAAGCAATTGAAGCTAGAACCGTAGCAACAGCAATGGCCGCAGTAGCCGAATCTAGTAAAAGTGGAGTAAATATTTATCCATCACATACGAT
>NZ_JBALOS010000289.1:0-9728 GCF_036962765.1 Neobacillus drentensis | reverse complement strand
AAGAAAACAAAAAAGGAATGGAGAAAACCATTCCCTTCTTGACTACATGCTGAGTCCTGCTTGAAGTATTTCATTACTTAGAGAATTTAAGTTTAATATCACCATCATAAGGTATATGCTCAACAGTTATGGTTATGTCTTTCCCATCCTTATCTTTACCTTTTCTTTTATAGGTGAATTTATTTTCATTAAGCTCTGTTAGTTCAAGAACGGCACCATACTTCATCCCTAGGGAAACATGGGCTCTTATCTTATTTCCATGTACGATATCGAAATAGCCGTAATCACCGCGGCTTTCACCAGTCTTAGCATCAAAAAATTCATATTTATTTGTCTTATCATCATATTTGGCAAGACCTAAATAATTAGAATTATAACTGGATACATCGTTGCCATTTTCATCTAATGCCACGGTTCCTTGCCATAGGGTGCCTGCTAAAATTTTATCCCCATCAATGTTTGTCACTACTTCTCCTGTGGTTGTTTCCAACTTCTTATCCGGATCAGTAAAGGAAAGTTCTGTGTCTTTATAAGGAATATGATCAACAAATACCTCTACATCGTTACCATTAGCATCTTTACCCATTCTTTTATAGGTAAACATATCTTTATTTAGCTCTGTTATTTTGACAACAGCTTGGTAACCCATCGATTCTGATATTAATACTCTAACCTTCCCATCGTTGGTGATAAAGAAAGTTCCTTTATCGCCACGACTTTCTTTGGTGGTTTTATCAAAAAATTCATATCTCGATGTTTTATCGTCATATTTGGCGAGACCAATAAAGTTTGAATTATACTTTGTTAAGTCATTATGATCTTTATCATATACCTTTGTTCCTTGCCAGTTTGAATTGCTTAGTATACTAGCCAATTCCTGCCCTTTGGTTACCTTATTTTCTTTTTTACTGTCTTTAGATTTTTGTTCTTGCTTTTGTTCACTTTGATTGGCTTGTGCAATTGTGTTACAACCTGTTAGTAATAATGTGAACCCGAGTAGTATGGATGATAATGTTTTTACTTTTTTGTTCATTTTGTAGTCTCCTTATTCTCAATTAATCTTTACTTAAATTATGTTAATACGTAATCTTAAACTCCCTCTAAATAATTTCTTAAAAAAAGATAAACTTTTTAATAAAATTTCTTAATATCCATAAAAAATACCGCCACCTTTGTGACGGTTACTAAAACAGATTATTTCATTTACACATTAAATCGATACCCGGCTCCCCAAACAGTTTCCAAGAATTTCGGATGTGCAGGATCCCTTTCGATTTTCCCTCGTATTTTCCTGATATGAACGGTGACAGTTGAAACATCTGCTGCCGAGTCTAACCTCCATATATTTTCATATAGCTGTTCTTTGCTTAACACTTGATTCGGATGCATCACAAGAAACACAAACAAATCGAATTCTTTTGTTGTGAACGGAATTTCTTCTCCGTTCATATGAACTTTGCGCGCTGCCTTATCAATGGATATTCCATGAACGAAAATGGTATTTGTTTTAGCCTGATTTCCTGCCAAACGTTCAAAACGCTCTAAATGTGCTTTCACCCTAGCTACCAGTTCACTTGGACTAAAAGGTTTGGTAATATAATCGTCTGCCCCTAAACCGAGACCTCGAATTTTATCGATCTCGTCCTTTTTAGCGGATACAAACAAAATAGGAATATTTTTAACAGCGCGTATTTGTTTACATATCTCAAACCCATTTACACCTGGGAGCATGACATCCAAAATAATTAAATCATAATGATTTTGAAGAGCTAGTAGGAGACCTGAATCACCATTATGTTGAATTTCGACATTAAAATGATTAATTTCTAGATAGTCTCTTTGCAGTTCTGAAATACTTACATCGTCTTCAATAAGCAATATCTTTTTCACCATACATCTCCTTTCTTTTTTAAGGAAAAGAAGATACTTGTACCTTTTCCTATCTTGCTTTTAGCCCACATTTCCCCTCCATGCTCTTGAATGATATGTTTTGTGATGGCAAGTCCTAAGCCACTTCCGCCTGTCTGAGAATTTCTAGATTGTTCTGCCCGGTAAAAACGATCAAAAATGTAAGGTAAAGCAGCCGGCTCTATCCCTTGCCCATTATCTTTTACTTGAACAGTTACATCGTAAATTCCTTCATATAGAGAAATGGTAATGTTCTTTTGGTCCTTATTCATATATTTTACACAATTGCTAATTAGGTTGGCCATTACGCGTTTTAATTTCTCCCTATCTGCTATTACACTTATCGGTTTGTCCATAAGATGAAGGTCAATTTGGATCCCTTGTTGGAGTAAATCAAGATGAAGGTCTTCTACGTAGTCTCTCATATATTTATCCAATTCGACGGTTTCAAAAGTAAAGGGCTCTTTTTTTAAATCCAGCTTGGAAAATAAGAACAGTTCATCTATCAATGAATCCATATATCTTGCTTTTTGGTACACAGTTGATAAGTACTTGTCCATCTTCTGTGGAGTATTAGCTACACCGTCTTTTATCCCCTCAACATATCCAATAATTGAAGTAATAGGAGTCTTCAAATCATGCGAAATATTAGACAATAGTTCTTTGCGATTTTCCTCATACTGAATCTGGAGATTTACGGATTCCTTTAACTTTATTCTCATATCCTCAAACGCTTTATTTAATTGTCCGATTTCATCGTTCGATGTAGCTTTGATTTCAAAATTTAGATCTCCTGATTTTATTCTCTCAGCACCTTCTCTAAGAATTGAAATAGGCTTGATGATGCTTCGTGAAACTAGATAGTTCAAAAGTCCAATAATCATGATAAACAGAACCAGTAATAGACCGAATAAAATGGGAAACAACTCCCGAGTCAATTCAGCAAAGGAGCTTGCCTTCCTCAATACAAAAATACTTCCTTTACTATTATCTGGAAAATAGAAGTCAAACTTCACATAAGTGAAAAAAAAATCGTCAATTTTAATCGTATCTCGTGTATTAATGTTCGTTTCTTCAAACCCGGGAAGGGACTTAATCAATGTTTGCTTATTAAGAGTGGGAGAAGCGTACTCTATGCTTCTATTCTTTCTTACGACAATCTTAATATCTTGCTGTTCAATCTTTTTTAGTTCCTCTTGGATTAGAAGTTGCTTAGGATTATGTTTAGCCAACAGCTTTAAGTCTAGAAACGCACTTTCCTCTACTGGTGTTAATGGTTTTTGAACATAAGATTTTTTGTAAAAATACTCGATAGATTTTACATCACCAGTTATCGCAAAAATAAGTAAGAAACCAGCTGCTAAAAATAAAAGGATAGAAATAAGGATTACCCCAACGTAGGACAACAGAAACCTCATTTTAATTGACATTATATTCACTCCAGTGTCTATCTCTTGCTCATTCTATAATGGAAGTTCACCATTTTCGGCTAATTCTTGAATGGGAGATACTGTTTGCAAATGTACCATATCACATAATCCTTAAAACTTTCTAAAATATATATGAAAAATCCGTAAACATCTACCAATAAACGGCTTTATTTACTTCTCAAAATTTTTTTCTTAATGGTATGATGTTTAATATTTATTTATACGTGAGTAGTGATTGTGTTTTTTTTCTAAAAGCAGGAAGTGATGATTGGATCTCCATTGAAAAAAAGAGCGCCAACTGATATAACCATTGGTTGATGATTAAATAAGTTGACAGCTCTTTATTTTAAAAAAATTATTTGTGGTCTGCGAAATATTTAAATAAATTGATTATGAGGAAATCGGTATCAGGCACCACACAAGTGTTTTAATCATTTATTATTATTTAAGCAGACAAAATCCCCATTCTCTTCATAAAGTAATTACGAAGAAAATCATCCTCTGGTTTCTCTGTTTTTCAATAAATGCAAGAAAAAAATACTAATGAAATAGGTCATAAAGTAAACAGGAAAAGAGTAGTATAAATGCCATCCGCTATACGTATAAACATTTAATTTGGCTGCAATAAACTCCATTCCCATATTAAGTAGAGATATAAAAATTAAGAAAATGAATTTCTTGAGGTTTGACTTGTGTATAAACCATTTATCATAAATGAAAATGATAATATAGGTCACAGGTCCATAAACAAATAAGTATAAAATTAAATCAAACAACTCAAATTTCTTCATATCAAATACATCGTATAGGTCTAATGGTGGACCAGCGAGAATATGGTCTACAGCTATTCCGGTAGAAATATTAAATAAATACAAGACGATACTTGTCGTGTAAGTAAATCTTTTTGGAAAAAGTTTTACTACTATTAATGATAAGATAATAGCAAGAATGATAATGAAAATTTCATTTACATCAAATTTTGTTGAAAGAGGCATTGTTTATTCTACTCCTTACTAACTTGAATAAACAATACTCAAATAGAAGACACATAACGACAGTGATTCCGCCTACATATCCCCATTTCCAAAAGGTCCAGTTTTTCAAGTGGACTATCTGAAACCTTTCATTTGCTGTTACAAGTAATTTAAAAACATAAATCCATACAATAGAAAAGATGATTTTTACGGAAAAGTGCTTACTAATCTTTTGTAAAAAGAAAAGAGAGAGAGGCACTAATATAATCCGATCCATAATCAAATGGAGGAGACTAAATGGGTTTTCAATTATCGTAATCATTTCTAGGTTAAGTGCGAAAATGTCGTAAATGAGAATTGTAATAAATAGAATAAAAAAGTAATTACCTAGAGACTGGACTAAATCGTTCCTACATTCACGCAACCACAGAATAATGAAGGTTATACTAATGATTAACTTTATAAATAAGAACATTTTTCTCTCCTGCTTCTCTCCATATTTTTAATCTCATACAAGTATTCCCAGATGCCGGGACTGTTACTCCCCGATTATATAGAGAGAAGAGGGACGAGTTAGCTAACATTAAAGTATTGACAGTAATTAACAAGCATATTATTATCATTATCGATAATGATAATAATACGGTTAATAGGATAAAAAAGGGGAGATTCGAATGGTAAGTACAGCAACGATTATTTCGATGTTTGTTCCGATTATAGTTTCATTTTTGCGGGGTGCCTAGATATAAAAAAAAGTCACTTACTACCCAACTGGTAGTAAGTGACTTTAGTCATTAATTTCGGATTAGATAATCAAATGCACCTAATGCTGCAGTTGCACCTGATCCCATTGAAATAATAATCTGCTTATATGGACTATTTGTGCAGTCTCCAGCCGCAAACACTCCTGGTATGTTGGTTGCTCCATAATTATCTACAACAATCTCCCCAAATCGAGTCCGCTCAATGGTTTCGCCTAACCAGTCGGTATTTGGTACAAGACCAATCTGGACAAACACACCTTGCAATTCAACGTGATGCTCTTCTTGTGTATCGCGATCGATGTAAGAAATACCGTTTACCTTGTCGGTGCCAGTAATTTCTTTTGTCTGAACATTCTTTAAGACCGTTACGTTAGGCAAGCTGTAAAGACGGTCCTGAAGGACAGAATCAGCTTTAAGCTCTGGCGCAAACTCAAGAACTGTAACATGGTTCACAATGCCTGCGAGATCAATGGCTGCTTCAATACCTGAATTACCTCCGCCAATAACGGCTACGTCTTTTCCTGCAAACAATGGACCGTCACAATGTGGGCAGTATGCTACACCTTTGTTTTTAAACTCTGCTTCGCCAGGAACACCAATATTACGCCAGCGGGCACCTGTTGAAAGAATAACAGTTTTACTTCGCAAAATAGCACCGTTTTCGAGTTCGATGGCAATAAGATCCTTCTTCACTAAACGCTTAGCACGCTGTAAATTCATAACATCAACATTGTACTCTTTGACATGTTCTTCAAGACTTGCTGCGAGTTTAGGACCTTCTGTATATTTTGTGCCGATAAAGTTTTCGATGCCCATTGTGTCCATAACCTGACCGCCAAAGCGTTCAGCCACAATCCCCGTACGAATACCTTTGCGTGCCGCATAAATGGCTGCACTTGCACCGGCAGGGCCGCCTCCAACAACAAGCACATCAAATGGTTCCTTATCAGAAAGCTCTGATGCATCAGAACCACTGCCCATCTTGGCCAGGATTTCTTCAAGTGTCATACGGCCGCTGCCGAAAGATTCACCATTTAGGAGAACAGTTGGTACGGCCATGATGTCTTTGCTTTCTACCTCTTCTTTAAACGCTGCACCATCAATCATGGTATGCGTAATGCCAGGGTTAAGAGTGCTCATGATGTTTAGTGCTTGTACCACATCAGGACAGTTGTGGCAGGTTAGGCTGATGTAAGATTCGAAATGATATTCACCTTTAATATTTTTAACTTGATCAATAAGCTTTTGATCAACCTTAGGAGCTCTTCCGCTGACCTGCAGCAGAGCTAATACTAATGATGTGAATTCGTGTCCAAGAGGAACACCAGCAAAAGTTACCCCAGTGTCTTCGGAGATACGATTCACACTAAAGCTTGGTGTTCTTTGTAATTTGGTTTTCTCTACTTTAATGTTAGCTGACATGGCGGCTAATTCATCTATTAAAACCAGCATGTCTCGAGAAACATCATCGGATCCTGCGCTCACTTTAAGCAGCACATCGCCTTCCATTAATTGTAGGTACTGGGCTAACTGTGATTTTATATCTTTATCTAGCATTAATCTCACTCCTTAAATTTTTCCTTCGAGTCAGTGGATAATTCCATAAATAATAATAATTCTAATTCAATAATTATTATCATATAAACTTCATTATCAGTCAAGTGAAAAATCCCACTATTATTAGGCTTTAAAAAAGTGATGCTGTAATATATAAAATAGCAGTTTTAATTATGTACTGAAAAAGGGAATTGGAAGCTTCCAATTCCCTTAGTATTTTTAAACGTACCTCTTAGATTTTACCTACAAGGTCAAGGCTTGGCTTAAGTGTTTCTCCACCTTCTTGCCATTTAGCTGGGCAAACTTCACCTGGATTGTTACGAACGTATTGTGCCGCCTTAATTTTGTTCAAAATCGTGCTTGCGTCACGGCCAATGCCATCTGCATTGATTTCCATAGCTTGAACTTTACCGTCTGGATCGATAATGAAAGTACCGCGTTGTGCAAGACCTTCTTCTTCGTCTAGTACATCAAAGATACGAGAAATTTTTTGAGAAGGGTCACCAACCATAATGTATTCAATTTTGCCGATAGCAGGTGAGTGATCATGCCATGCCTTATGAGTAAAGTGAGTATCTGTAGATACAGAGTAAACTTCTACACCAAGATCTTTCAATGTTGCGTATTGGTTTTGCAGGTCTTCTAGTTCAGTTGGGCATACGAATGTAAAGTCTGCTGGGTAAAAGCAAACCACGCTCCATTTTCCTTTAAGGTTTGCTTCAGAAACGGTAATAAAATCACCGTTATGGTAGGCTTGTGCTGTGAATGCTTGTACTTCTTTTCCGATTAAAGACATGATTTATTTCCTCCTAGAATGTTTTTTGAGATTTATTGTTAACTAGTTTTGGACCTAAAGTCAAAACTATAAATAACCAATAACAATGATAACCTTTTAATTATTATTAGTTAAATAGAATAATTCTAATTACAAAGTTATTATCATATAAATCGTATTGGTTTGTCAAGCATGAAATCCGGATTTAGTATAAATGCAATAGAATCTATCCGATTCGTTATGATCTAGTAACTCTAAAAATAAATTTTCAATTACTATAAAAATTTCTCAATTACCACTTATGGTTACAGTTTTACTTCATAAAAAAATCAGGAAATCGTTATCGATTTCCTGATTCATTGGTTAATAGATGACCACCGGCTCGTATGTTTCGAGATTATTATAAACAGTTTTCATAATACTAGCTTGGGTGTTGACACAGCCACCTGATCCTGCATTAAGGTAGGCAGTGCTTGACCAGTTTGACCGCCAGCTGGCATCGTGGAACCCTTGCCCGCTGTTCGTAAATGGAGCCCAATAATTGACTTTCACTTCATAAGAACCACTGCCTACATGTGAGCCCTTGAGTACGGATGGTGTTCGCTTGAAAAGGATATACCAGACTCCTTTTGATGTATCCTCACCGGTGCTGTGTTTGCCAGTCACGACATTTGTTGTGAGGACTAATTTTCCATTTTTATAAAGCCAAACACGCTGTTGTGCAATCGACACCTCGGCATACGTATGGCCTATGCCATTGTTCGTAGTCGTTTCATAACCGTAGCCCTCATTACTCCAGCCATGTCCGATAATATGAGAAGCAGTAACGGATTTCTCACCTTTTTCAAAAGCCGTCTTAATCTGTTTTGTTTCCTTTTTCACATCTAATGCCCAGCCATAGCCTTGCCCCTTAACCTTAATGACTTTACCTGAATGGGTCTTAAAGGTGAAATCTTTATCTAATGTGGCTTGAGAACTATTAATTTCATCAATTTTCTTGTCAAGATCGCTTTGATCTATTTTCATCTTCATGTCCTTTGACACAGAAGCAGTTTTAATTAACTCGCTGCCTTTTAAGGAATATACTTTATCCTGGACCTTAAAATCAACGGTTCGTTGAAGGAGTTCCTGCAGCTTTTTCTCTTCATTTTTTACAATCTGACTGTCTTCTTTGATTGGCTGTATGTATACAGGATTAAGACGAATTTCACTAGTATACTCCTGCTTTTCGTAGTCCTTTAATAAACTAGCGACATCAAACTGCTGGCCATTATTACTTTTTGAAATGATAATTTTACCCTGTTCCAAACGGGCCTGTGCATCTTTTGGCGCAGTTAAACTTTTATTCATGGATGCAAGCTTGTCTTCCACTTGTTTTTTCAACTCTTGGCTGCGATACTGATCGAGATTGCTTGGAACTAATGAATAATTTTTAGCTTTGGAAGAAGGAAAAAACGTATGCTGGTTTTTTAATAATTTTTTCACACCTGATAGATCTTGCTCCGTAAATCCCATTGTTGTATCTTTACCATCTATAATTTGCTGTTCTCCGACATAGACTTCGTTTTTTAAGACAGATGTTTTTAACGCTTTAAGTGCCTGTTCAGCAGTCAGTCCCCCGACTGTTGTGCCGTTGAGCTTGATATGAGCATTAAAGTGATTTGCCTGATAATAGCTGATTCCCGCAGTTGTGAGTGCAATAATAATGATGATACTTGTTGTGATAAACTTCCAGCTTTTAAACCATTTAGCTGGTTTCTCTGATTTCCCCCGTTGTTTGGCCCTTCCCTCAACGGATTCTGATAAAGCATTTTCCATAAATATTCCCCCCGTACCTATACATCCAGTTATCGACGTTCTTCGACTTAAACCATTTGGTTTTACATCCTTAAACAATCATCTTCTTAGATTTTACTACTATTCTACTAAAAGTATAGTGTGAACTTTGTCACATTTTGTATCTGTGTGAAATTTTTATATTTATCACTTTTAATAGCAGCGAATCATTTTATAATAAAAGTTTGCAATACACAAGATTAATTTAATATAAGGGGCCTGTCTGAGGGTAACGGGTTCCGATACGGGGTACAAAAAGGTAAATCACATTATATTTAAGGCATGAATTAACATAGGAATTTACGCCCTAATTTTTTTATTATTGTATCAACGATTTTTCTTTTTCTGTTCCGTTTTCCCTTGCTATTTTACAAAGGTTTTCTTTTAAGGGACAAAACTTATTGTTCAATGTGAATGTTTATGAGAAATGGAGGGACTAGTACGCATAATTGGCGACTCACTACAGATGAAGGACAAAACCAAT
>NZ_JBALOS010000288.1:5249-6534 GCF_036962765.1 Neobacillus drentensis | reverse complement strand
CAATTAAAGAGCTATAGCATGGAAGATAAGTACGATCTATGCTAATAGCTCTTTAATATTTTTTAAATAAGTATACTCCAGCTTCTCTTCTAATGTGGTTTCTAGCTTTTGAGCTAATGAAGTGGTGACAGCGTTTTTTCGTCTCAATGTGGAACCTCCCAAATAAAATTTATTGGTCAGGGTTCGCTTTTGTTTGCGTGGTAGCTTTCGTGGTATTTATAATTGAACTGTACCCAAAAAATTTGGGTAAAAAAAGTATCACCACGTTTTAAAAACGCAGTGATACCAATGATTTTTAGTGCCCTCGACAGGAATCGAACCTGTATTTCAAGCTTCGGAGGCTTACGTGCTATCCGTTGCACCACGAGGGCAAAATATTAGCGACCTACATATTATATGCCAGTTTCTCTAACTTTGCAAGCATTGATTTGGTTTAAAATTAGTCAGAATGGATAAGATGGATTAGGGAAAGTTGTCGAACATTTTTAAAGGCAATTTGTTTGACCTTTATTGACCATCAGTGTATGATAACAATACATATTACTATTACCTTTACAATCAAAGGAGGAAGAAAAATGAATTTAATCCCTACAGTTATTGAACAAACAAACCGGGGCGAGCGTGCGTATGACATCTACTCCCGTCTGTTAAAAGACCGGATTATTATGCTGGGAAGTGCTATCGATGATCATGTCGCTAACAGCATTGTAGCACAATTATTATTCCTTGAAGCGGATAACCCTGAAAAAGATATTTCTTTATATATCAACAGCCCAGGCGGCAGCATCACTGCTGGTATGGCTATCTATGATACAATGCAATTTATCAAACCAAAAGTTCAAACGATTTGTATCGGTATGGCTGCATCCATGGGTGCATTCTTGCTTGCAGCTGGGGAAAAAGGTAAGCGCTATGCCCTTCCAAATGCTGAGGTTATGATTCATCAGCCACTAGGCGGTGCCCAAGGACAAGCAACTGAAATCGAGATTGCTGCAAAGCGGATCCTCTTCCTTCGCGAAAAATTAAATGGAATTTTAGCAGAGCGGACTGGACAGTCTCTTGAAGTAATCGCCAAAGATACAGACCGCGACAACTTCATGACAGCTGAACGTGCAAAAGAATATGGGTTAATCGACCATATCATCACACGTAACCTAATTGATGACGAGAAGAAAAATAAATAAGCAGGACAGAAGCAATCGGTATAGACCGGTTGCTTTTTTTGTTTAGGTTCTGTTACACTTGCCTGTTGATTTCCGCTCCGGGCGCTTCGCTTTCCGCGGGC
>NZ_JBALOS010000288.1:0-5204 GCF_036962765.1 Neobacillus drentensis | reverse complement strand
CGCCTTCCGCTCCAATCAATAGGGTGCCAAAATCACCAATAAGCTTTCACCTCGCCTTTATTTAAAAAACATTAAAAGACCGGTTCCCAACGGAGCCGGTCTCTCACATACTATTGTTCTTTTTGGATAAAATCAGCTAATGCTTCAATGGCAGATGCTTCATCCTCGCCATCTGCAACGATATCAATCAGAACACCAGAGCCAACAGCAAGGCTCATTAAGCCCATAATGCTTTTCGCATTCACTTTCTTCCCATCCTTCTCAAGAAAAATTTCCGCTGAGAATCGGTTGGCTTCTTGAACAAAAAGCGCTGCAGGCCGTGCTTGAAGACCTGTTTTTAATTTTACTTCGACTTGTTTCACTAACATTACACAATTCCTCCTCATGATTTATAGTCTATTTTTCTTGGAACTTGTTTCACAATATTTTCTAGAGTACATGTTATGGCTTTCACATATTTAACTGCTAAAGAATTTGCTACTCTTTTACAACCATTTCTCCTGCACGGAGTTTTTCTGCGATCGTATCGATTTTTCTCAAACGATGATTAATTCCAGATTTACTGATGGCACCACCAGAAACCATTTCACCCAATTCTTTAAGGGTCACATCTGTATAATTTAAGCGGAGTTCTGCAATTTCTCTTAATTTATCAGGCAAAATTTGCAGACCGACCGTTTGATTGATATAGCGGATATTCTCGACCTGCCTAATCGAAGCACCGATCGTTTTATTAAGATTGGCGGTTTCACAGTTAACAAGACGGTTTACTGAATTACGCATATCGCGAACAATTCGAACATCTTCGAAGCGGAGCAGAGCGTTATGGGCACCTACAATATTTAGAAACTCGGTAATTTTCTCTGCTTCTTTTAAGTAGGTAATATAGCCTTTTTTGCGTTCGAGTGTTTTACTATTAAGTCCAAATGTATTCATCAATTCGCATAAAGAATCGTTGTGTTCTTTATAGAGCGAAAAAATTTCTAAATGATAGGATGAAGTTTCCGGATTATTAACGGATCCTCCTGCTAGAAATGCGCCGCGTAAATAAGAACGCTTACAACACTTCTTTTTTACAAGTTCCGGCGAAATATCATGAATGATGGTAAAACCCTCACCAATAATTTTAGTATCCTCTAGAATTTCCTTTGCCTGCTGTGATAAACGGACAATATAGACGTTATTTTTTTTCAAACGCATCTTTTTCCGAACAAGCAGCTCTACTTGGACTTCGTAACTCTTTTTTATTAATGTGTAAATTCTTCTTGCAATCGCAGCATTTTCGGTTTGAATATCAACAACTAACTTACGATTTGAGAATGAAAGGGAACCATTCATCCGGATGAGAGCCGAAAGCTCTGCTTGAATGCAGCACGTTTTCACTTCTAAGTTAGTTAATTCTTTTTTCGTTTCCGAAGCGAAAGACATCCCTTCACCCCCCTAAAAAAAAACAGCGTTTTTTAATTAGTTACTATTATTACGTTTCATAACGCTTTTTGGTTTCATCTAAAAGCAAATTATATAAAATTTTTGCAACTTTTTTCGGGTCATGCCTTAATGCCCCATTTTCTTGGTAAGCAATATCCGCATGGACCACTTCGAGCCCTAATTCAAACAGTTGCGGCAAGTCGTAGACAACAGGGTCTGCCAACTCTTCATTATAGCGGAGCTGGATGTCCTGTGGAATTTCTTCATTGTTTACAAGGATTGTATTGATAAATGCACAGCTCATATGATCATATAAGGCCTTTACATGATCACTTGCTGAAAACCCATGGGTTTCCCCAGCCTGGGTCATTAAATTACAAATATAGACCTTTTTGGCTTGTGATTGACACAGTTCATCCCCGATTTTAGGGACCAGCAAATTGGGTAAAATGCTTGTATATAAGCTTCCTGGCCCGATGATGATTAAATCGGCCTGACGGATGGCTTGAAGGGTCTCAGGCAAGGGACGAATATTTTCCGGTGTCATGAACACTTTTTTAATTCTTTTACCAGAGTAGGGTATTTTTGATTCCCCTGAGACAGTCGTCCCGTCTTCCATTTCAGCATGGAGAACGACACTCTGATTGGCTGCAGGGAGAACTTTGCCGTGTACATTTAAAATTTTACTCATTTCCTGTATGGCGTGAACAAAATTCCCCGTGATGGAGGTCATCGCCGCCAAGATTAAATTACCAAGCGAATGTCCGGAAAGTTCATTCGATGTTTTAAATCGATGCTGAAACATTTCCTCAACGAGCGGTTCCACATCCGATAATGATGCTAACACATTGCGGATGTCACCAGGAGGAGGAATATGCAAGTCCTCACGCAAACGTCCTGAGCTGCCGCCGTCATCCGCGACTGTCACAATGGCGGTAATATCAACAGGATACTGTTTTAATCCACGCAATAAAACTGGCAATCCTGTTCCCCCGCCAATGACGACAATTCGTGGCTGTCCGTAATTGCTCATGTTGTTTTTTCCTTTCTCCTCTCAATGTCACGATGAGAAATACATGTCTTATAGTCCTTTTCGAAAAACTTGCCGATATACTCAGCTAGTGTTACGGAACGATGCTGTCCACCTGTACAGCCAATCGCAATAACAAGCTGCGCTTTACCTTCCCGCTTATAATGCGGAAGCATGAAAGATAGCAAGTCAGTTACTTTTTCCAAGAACTTATGCGTTTCATTCCATTTTAATACATAACTGGATACATCTTCATCTAATCCTGTTTTTGGTCTCATATGCTCGATATAATGGGGATTTGGCAAGAAGCGCACATCAAACACTAAATCTGCATCAATGGGAATTCCATACTTAAAGCCGAATGACATGACATTGACAGTGAAGATTGATTGTTTATTCGCGGTAAATTCCGTTAATATTTTCTCACGAAGTTCCCTTGGTTTCATCTGGGAAGTATTGTAAATCAATTGAGCCCTCCCTTTTAGTTCCTCGAGGAGTTCGCGTTCTAACGTGATTCCTTCTAGCGGCAGACCTGTTTGTGCGAGCGGATGTGACCGCCTTGTTTCTTTATATCTTCGTACTAATGTGGAATCATCTGCATCTAAAAATAAGATTCGCGGGGCCACCCATGATGTTTCTGCTAGTTCATCTAATGCTTTAAAGAGATGATCAAAAAATTCTCTGCCGCGCAGGTCCATAACGAGGGCAACTTTATTCATCTTATTCCCGGATTCCTTCATAAGTTCAAGGAATTTTGGAAGCAAGGTTGGAGGCAAATTATCGACACAAAAGAACCCTAAATCTTCAAAACTTTGAATGGCTACAGTTTTTCCTGCACCAGACATCCCTGTAATTATTACCATTTGTATGTCATTTACCGCACCGGTACTCATTATTCATTTCCCCCTATAGGTTAGCTTGGATCTAATCGGTAACTGATTAGTTGAAAGTCTTTTGTATAAGTAAAAGTACCGTAAATAATTCCTTTTCCGTGAATCATATAATCAAGAATATGATAATCACCAGCAGCCATTGGTAACTTTTTCAATTGATCGATCATTTGCCACTCCAGCTTACCTTCCTCGGATTCGTCTAAATCGACTCCATCCGAATCGGTCGCTACAAATGTAAACATCATCCATTCGGAAAGAAGTTGGTCATTTTCTTTCATGATCATTGTAAAAATACCTTTTAATTGTGGATTTTTCAGGTAGATTCCCGTTTCCTCACGGTATTCTCTGATACAGGAGTCGCGAACCGATTCACCTGGCTCCATTTTCCCACCAGGAGCAACCCACCAGCCACGGCGCGGCTTTTGCAGCAACAATATTTTTTCGTCTCTAATCAATACACAATTGGTGACTCGTTGCACAACATTTCACCCTCTTAATCAAGCATCTACAATGTAAAAGCTCTCGTCTGAACCTTTTTTAATTAGGCAAGGTCCTTTCTGAGGCTTGGCTATATATCCTACAATAACTTTACATTCATTCTTAGTATTATACTATTTTTTGGATACAGTCACAATGAATTCAAATTTGATATTCTGTTAAGAATTTCTCCTGACACCAGGGACAAATAGTGCAAACCAAAAAAAATAGCACAGGCTGCGGGCCTGTGCATTCAAGAAATATATTTTTAAAGGGGGTCAATTACTGTTTATATCATACCGTAACTTTATTGCACAATTGTTACAGGAGAATTAAAACAGAGTTACGTTTTTGTAAATAACTCCAGACTTTTCTAAGATTAGCTTTTTTGTTTTAAACCTTCTTTAAGTTCTTCAATATAATGCTGGGCACTTTGGGCAGCAATACTGCCATCTCCAGTTGCTGTTACAATCTGGCGCAGTGTTTTTTCACGAATATCACCAGCTGCATAAATCCCCGGTACCTTTGTCTCCATCCTGTCATTGGTTTCAATATATCCATTTTCATTGGTAATTCCAAGGTTCATGAATGGTTTGGACAGAGGGACCATTCCGATATAGATAAAGACACCGTCAGCCGGCAATACTTGTTCTTCGCCATTTTCAGTCGAAAGTAGTGTCACACTGCCTACTTTGCCATCTTTTTCATTAATGGATTTGATCGTGTGATTCCAAATAAAATCAACTTTCTCATTGGCAAAAGCACGATCTTGCAGAATTTTTTGGGCACGGAGTTCATTACGACGATGGACGATGGTTACTTTCGAAGCAAAGCGGGTTAAGTACACACCTTCTTCAACAGCCGAGTCCCCTCCACCGATCACAAATAGTTCTTTTTGCTTAAAGAAAGCTCCATCACAAACCGCGCAATAGGATACGCCGCGTCCGCCAAGTTCTTTTTCCCCTGGCACGCCAATTTTCTTATACTCTGCTCCCGTTGTGATGATGACAGCAAATGCTTTATATTGTTTTGAGCCAGCGACAACGATTTTATAGTCGCCTTGATCAATGATTTCTTTGATATCACCATAAGCGTACTCTGCACCAAATTTTTTGGCATGCTCGAACATCTTTGTTGATAAATCCGGACCTAAAATACTTTCAAAGCCTGGATAGTTTTCAACGTCCTCCGTATTGGCCATTTGTCCGCCCGGCATCCCGCGCTCAATCATGAGTGTGGATAGGTTTGCTCGTGATGTATAAACAGCCGCCGTCATCCCCGCAGGGCCAGCACCGGCAATAATAACGTCATAAATTTTTTCTTCAGACATGTTAAAACACTCCCTATATAAAAAAATACGATTAAGTATATTGTTC
>NZ_JBALOS010000287.1:0-6740 GCF_036962765.1 Neobacillus drentensis | reverse complement strand
TTTCCCGCCGATTCCACAATGGATTCCGCCTAACCTCTTTTGGATACCCTTTTTAGTGGGTTTCGTGCCCATACACTGTTCAGTTTGCGCGCTAGCGCTCGGCTCGAGGATTCCGCCGATTTGGCCGGGGATTCCGCCGTTTGTTGGAATTATTCCGCCTAACTTGGGTCGGATTCCGCCGACTTTGTAACTTTTCCCGCCGATTCCCCAATTGATTCCGCCAAACCCCTTTTGAATACCTTTTTTAGTGGGTTTCGAGCCCATACACTGATCAGCTTTCACGAGAGCTCTCACCCCCATAAAATCAAAAACCATTCCGGCCCAGAGGGCGGAATGGCAGGTAATTTACTTATCTAATTTTTCCATCCACCCCAAGCCCATGGCTCCTTCGCCGAGGTGGGTACCGATGACAGCGCCGAAGTATCCGATGGTAAATTCGACGTTTGGATACATGGCAGACAGTCCAGCGTGCCATTCCTTGGCGTCTTCCTCACGATTGGCGTGAATAATGACAGCTTGATAGCTGTTGCCGCTAGATGCATCCTCATCAAGCAGGTCAACGATCCGTTTCATTGCTTTCTTTCGGGTGCGGATTTTTTCTAATGGGACAATGACCTTGTTTTCGAAATGAAGCAGTGGTTTAACTTGAAGGAGGCTTCCGAAAAAGGCTTGGGCACTGGAGAGACGCCCACCTCGTTGCATGTGGGCTAAATCGTCCACCATGAAATAGGCCCGTGCCGTTTGTTTTAATGCTTCTAAATGGGCGATAATGGAAATAGCATCCTCACCTTGGGATGCCAATTTTGCGGCCTCGATTGCATAAAAACCTTGCACCATGCAGCTGATTTCTGAATCAAATGGATACACGCTGATGCCGTCTACCATCGTACTGGCAGTGACAGCACCTTGATAAGTGCCGCTGATTCCACTTGAAAGATGGATACTAATGACAGCATCATACTCCTTAGCTAGGCTTTCAAATAAATCGATAAACTGGCCAATCGGTGGCTGTGAAGTGGTTGGCAACTCTTTCGTCTTCACCTCTTCGTAAAACTGGCTCCAGGTAATATCGACTTCTTCCTGATAAACCTCGTTTCCGAAGATGACATGTAAAGGGATCATATGTATATTCCATTTATCTCGTAAATCCTTAGGGATGTACGCAGTACTATCCGTAACGACGGCTGTCTTCATAAAAAAATACCATCCTTATCTTTTTAACTACTCTATGGCATTTTTTATTTTATATGAAATACTAATAAATTGCATTAATTGGCCAAACAAAAAGAGCATACTTTTCAGCATGCCCTTGGTTTGTTCTATTATTTTACCTCTACCCAGCCATTTTTAATGGCGACAACTACGGCTTGGGTGCGGTCATTAACGTTCATTTTTTGTAAAATGTTTGAAACGTGGTTTTTGACTGTTTTTTCGCTAATGAATAAAGCTTCGCCAATCCCGCGATTGCTTTTTCCATCGGCAAGCATTTGCAGCACTTCGCATTCGCGGCGTGTCAATAAATGCAATGGGCGACGGATTTCCATCGATTGCAAGTAAGCACCACCACTACGAGCAACACCCGCTGCCAGCTTGCGGTACTCGTTCACCAAATTATGAGTAACCTTTGGATGTAAATACGATCCGCCATCCGCTACCACTTTGACAGCTTCAATCAAGGCATCGGCATCCATTTCTTTTAAGAGGTAACCAATGGCCCCAGTTTGTAAGGCATGAGTTACATAGTTTTCATCATCGTGAATGGATAAGATTATAATCTTCGTGTCTGGGTATTTTTCAACCAATTCACGGGTAGCTTCGACACCATTCTTTTGCGGCATATTGATATCCATAATCACAACATCAGGTCGAAATTCTTCTACTAATCTTAAAGCCTCGCAGCCATCGTCACCTTCTGATACAACTTGGAACGATTTTTCGAATTCTAGTATTCTTTTAACACCTTCTCTAAATAGTTGGTGATCGTCTATAATGACAATTTTCGTAGTCAATTTTTACGCCTCCTAATCCTTCTAATTTCGAAATTTTCTCCATTGACGGTAGGTTCATTAGTTTTTTAGTTAATAAGTGGAACTCGAATCAGTACAGCGGTTCCCTTGCCTATTTTTGAATCAAAGGTTATTTCACCTTCAAGCAGGTCAACGCGCTCCCGCATCCCAATCATGCCAAATGACTCTGGTTTCTTTTCCGAAATATCAAAACCGACGCCATTGTCCTTGATCAAGACAGTAACTGCCGCATTGGTTATTTCTAACCGTACTTTGATTTCACAAGCATTTGCATGTTTTAATGCATTTTGAACTGATTCTTGAATCATCCGGAAGAGTGCGACTTCATACTTAGTTGGAAGTCGGCGTTCTAGTCCGATATTCACAAAATCAATTTTTGAGTGGTTATGATATTCTTCGATCGTTTGCAGGTATTTTCTGAGGGTAGGGACGAGACCTAAATCATCTAATGCCATCGGACGAAGGTCATAAATAATGCGCCGGACTTCATAAAGTGCCGAACGGACCATTTTTTTAAAGCTATTAACCTCCGAAAAAGCCTCTTCTGCGCCCTTTTCCCTATAGACTCGTTCAATTAAATCTGAGCGCATAATGACATTGGCAAGCATTTGGGCAGGACCATCGTGAATATCCCTTGAAAGCCGCTTGCGCTCTTCTTCCTGTGCTTCAATGATTTTTAAGCCGAAATCTTGTTTGGCTTTCGCAACTTCGAGTACTTTACCAACCTGCTTTAAATCACTGGTTAAGTAATTCATGACAACCGAGATTTGCGAAATAAGCTGGTCGGCACGATCAATCGTTTCGTCCAACCCTACCAGACGATTTTCAAGATCTGCTCGTTTATCCAGCAGCTGCTTTTTGTATTGCCAATTTATCGAAAGATCCATTTGTAGTTGATGTGCCTTTTCATAGGCATCACGGACTTCTTCTTCCGTGTAATTTTTAAAATTCATACTGACTTCTGACAGCATGCTCCGTGCTTCAAGGACTTGTCTTTCAAGTTCCTCGCCTTCTGTTGTGAGTTTTACCATCATTTGCTTAATATTGTCTAATTCATTGATCATTTTTTCATAATCTTGACGGCATTGCTCACCTATCTGGAAGATGTCACTTTTGCTGCAAGTAACGGTTTCAATCATTTCCTCACGAATTTCATCAATTGATTTCATATTAATCTGCTTAATTTTCATACACATTCCTCCGATAAGAAGAGCAATAAGCGCCTAAACGCACAAGCTATGCAATATTCTAATTTCAAAGAAATTAATTTCATATCTTTGGACTTTTTCTTACATACCTTTTAACATATTTTACATTGGATTGAAACAATTTGCTAATCATATCCTAGACACTACCGTTCGTTTCAGAAAAAAGTAGTATAATAGGAATACCTCTATCTGCCTAGAAGCAGCTTTTCACTACTTTGAACTTTTTTATTATAACACGGAAATTTTACTGCCATATTAAAGTTATATTACACCATTATGATATTTAGGAAGGAGAGCGCATAATGTTACCTCGATACAATACAGTAAAACAAGCTGGTGAGCATGAAATTATTATTCAAAAATCACGTTTCATTGCTCACATTAAAAGATCAGAATCAGAATTGGGCGCTCAAGAATTTATCCAGGCATTGAAAAAAAAATATTGGGATGCCTCTCATAATTGTTCCGCTTATTTAATTGGCGAGCACGATCAAATACAGAAAGCCAACGATGATGGTGAACCAAGCGGGACAGCGGGGGTTCCTATTCTTGAGGTATTGAAAAAAAGGAAACTGAAGGATACCGTAGTGGTCGTTACCCGCTACTTTGGCGGGATTAAATTAGGAGCAGGCGGATTAATCCGTGCTTATGGAAAGGCAACCTCTGAAGGTCTGGATGCAGTCGGAATCGTAGAAAGAAAATTAATGCAGGTTTGCCATGTCAAAATTGATTATTCATGGCTTGGAAAGATTGAAAATGAATTACGATCGTCCATTTATATCCTTAAAAATATTCAGTACCTCGAAAATGTCGAAGTGGAAGTCTTTGTCGAAGAAGAGAAACAGCAGGCGTTCACCGAGTGGATGATTGAACTCACCAATGGACAAGCAGAGATTACAAAAGGAGAAATGACCTATCTAGAGTCCGATATATAGGCATTTCTTTTCTTTCATCTTGACAAAAAATAGTAATTTTCTATATTTACAAAATTTTGTTTTACCAATCTCAATAAATATTATAAAATAGAATAGATTTTCAACAAAAGCTGACATTTTTCTACTTTACCTACTAGGAGGCAATCTATGTCTGTCAATAGACAAGTTTATAAAAATAATAAAAAAGGCAAGAAAAGACGGAAACGAATATTGCTATGGATCATCATGCCGATTCTATTATTGATTATCGGTGCAACCGCATATGGCGGATTTTTGTATAACAAGGCTGAATCGGTAATGAATAAATCCTACAAGCCAATTGAACGTGAAACGAAGAAAGCAAACACCAATGTTAAACTTGAAAATACATCGATATTATTTATTGGTGTTGACGATAGTGAAAAACGGAAGTCAAGCGGCAACTCTCGTTCGGATGCCTTGATGCTTGCTACGTTTAATAAAGAAGAAAAATCTATTAAACTACTAAGTATACCGCGTGATTCCTATGTTCATATACCTGAGAAGGATATTTATACGAAAATTACTCACGCACATGCATATGGCGGCGTGAAACTTACACTTGAAACAGTTGAAGAGTTACTTGATGTCCCAGTGGATTATTATGTAAAAATGAACTTTAACGCGTTTATTGATGTTATTAATGCCCTTGATGGGGTCGAAGTTGACGTTCCGTTCACCTTCTCAGAACAAGATTCCGAGGACCACGCAAAAGCCATTACCTTGAAAAAAGGCTTACAAGAACTTGATGGTGAGCAAGCACTAGCATTTGCACGGACAAGAAAAATTGATAGTGATATCCAAAGAGGACTGCGCCAGCAGCAAATCTTTAAGGCCATTCTCGCAAAAGGTTCATCCATTAAGTCGATTACAAATTACACAGATGTAATGGAAGCTGTTGGAAAAAACATGTCGACCGATTTAACGTTCGATCAGATGAAATCATTTATCAGCTATGTCCAAGCAGGTTCTGGAATTAATGTTGAATCGATGTCACTAAAAGGTTCTGACGACTATATTGATCGTGTTTATTATTATAAATTAGATGAAACTGCATTAGAAGAAACGAAATCAAAATTGAAGGAACATCTTAACAGAACAACTACAGCTAGTTCAACGGATAGTGAATAATCAAAGAACCCGGATCAGTAAATTCCGGGTTCTTTTTTTGCATAAATTTTAAGTAAAAGCCAACAATAAAAGGGTAATCCACAACGAAACAGCCTGCCGTGGTTCACCCTTTTAATAGAGTCACTATTCTTTTAGATTTACCTGTTTCTGTTCAAAATCCCCATAATACGGAGGAGCGGCCGATAATTTTTATTGATTAAACCAATCGTTTCAACAAATAGTTCAATCGCGAGCACGATAATGGTCATGATTAAGATGGAACCCCATACCGTTGTGATGGTAAAAATAAAGGCTGCAAGACCGAACATGGCTGCCATTGCATAAATCAACAGAACCGTTTCACGATGAGTGAAACCTAGTTCGAGTAAGCAATGGTGTAAATGGGATTTATCCGGAGCAGATAATGATTTCTTATTGTATATACGGCGGATGATAGCAAAAAACGTATCTGAAATTGGAACACCTAAAATAATAATTGGAACAACAAATGAGATTAACGTTACATTTTTAAAACCAAGTAAGGATAGTACCGAGATCATATAACCAAGGAAGAGTGCGCCGGAATCACCCATAAAAATTTTAGCGGGATGAAAATTAAAGAGTAAAAATCCTAACGTGCTGGCAAGAAGGATTGTCCCCATCGCGACTACATAACCATTCCCCATCACAATCGCCATTCCGGAAATGGTGATAAAGGCGATCGAGGAAACGCCAGCTGCAAGACCATCCAATCCATCAATCAAATTGATGGCATTAGTAACGCCGACAATCCAGATTACTGTTATCGGGATACTAAAGATACCAAATTCTAAGTAACCATTAAATGGTAAGTTAATAAATTCAACTTCCACTCCGCCCCACATCACGACGATCAATGCGGAAATGATTTGTAAAGCGAATTTTAATTTAGCTGATAATTCATATATATCATCTAACATACCAGTAATTAATATGATGACTCCCCCAGCAATAATAGCAGCATGGTAGGGACTATTTGGATGCAGGATTAATATACCTAATAGAAAACTGATATAAATCGCTAAACCGCCTAAACGCGGCATAATCTTTGAATGTACTTTACGCTGATTAGGACTGTCCGTTGCTCCTAATTTAAAAGCCAATTTTTTAACAATTGGAGTCATTAAAATGGAGCATAAAAAACATAATATTAAGGTCAGATATAACATGGAGACCCTCCCTATGAATATAATGCCCCATTAATAAATTTTAGAAACAGGCACATATTTCTAAGAACATATTATAGCATACCAATTTTTACTTTGGTATAAATTAATAAATTATCAGAAATTTCAAACTTAAACTATATTTGCTAGTAATGAACTTCTATCACCATGTAAGACGCTTGAAGGGCGCAAAAGGTTACAATTTTTTCTTTTAAAAAGGCTTTGTTAAACATGCCT
>NZ_JBALOS010000286.1:0-14438 GCF_036962765.1 Neobacillus drentensis | reverse complement strand
GATTGAGGTTTAATTATTATGATTATTTGCTCTTAAAAGTTAGATAGAAGCTTATAGTACAAAAATGAAGGAGGACAAGAATGGAAGCACTCAAAAGCTATGAAAACGAACAAAATAATCAGAATGTTCAGAATGAAAAAGGGGGTAAAGAGCATATTAAACGCAATCTAAAGGCACGTCACATGACGATGATTGCTATTGGAGGGTCAATCGGGACAGGGTTATTTTTAGCGACAGGGGCGTCTATTCAAACAGCTGGACCTGGTGGGGCATTAATAGCTTATGGAGCTATCGGTATCATGGTCTACTTTTTGATGACAAGTCTCGGAGAAATGGCTACCTTAATGCCGGTTTCAGGCTCCTTTTCAACCTATGGCAGTCGTTTTGTCGATCCTGCATTTGGATTTGCGCTTGGTTGGAATTATTGGTTCAACTGGGCTGTTACACTGGCGGTTGAAATAGCAGCATCAGCTATTATTATGAAGTTCTGGTTCCCGGATGTACCAAGCATCGTGTGGAGTACACTATTTTTAGGTCTAATCTTTTTATTGAATGCATTATCGGTTAAAAGTTACGGAGAATCCGAGTATTGGTTCTCCTTAATAAAAGTAGTGACAATTATTGTTTTCATTGGAGTCGGTTTGCTCACCATTTTCGGTATTTTGGGTGGACATTTTATCGGGTTTAAAAACTTTACTTTAGGAGATGCTCCGGTTCATGGCGGTCTTTTGTCCGTTTTTAGTATTTTTTTCATCGCAGGTTTTTCGTTTCAAGGAACGGAACTCGTGGGCATTGCTGCAGGAGAAAGTGAAGAGCCGGAGAAAAACGTACCAAAGGCGATTCGACAAGTATTTTGGCGTATTCTTCTGTTCTATATCGTTGCCATTGCTGTCATTGGCCTTATTATTCCTTATACAAGTCCAAACCTGTTAGGCAGGGATGTCGACAGCATCGCTGTCAGCCCTTTTACCCTTGTATTTAACAAAGTGGGCATTGCATTTGCGGCATCTGTGATGAATGCGGTCATTTTGACTTCGGTCTTATCGGCAGGGAGTTCCGGTTTATATGCTTCGACACGCATGCTATGGTCCATGGCTAAGGACGGTCAGGCACCTAAATTTTTACAAAATGTAAATGATCGGGGGATTCCGATGAATGCCCTTGTCATCACGACGATTATCGGAGGATTAGCCTTTTTAACGTCCATTTTTGGAGATCAAGTGTATACATGGTTATTAAATGCGTCAGGCTTAACGGGATTTATTGCATGGCTTGGAATTGCAGTCAGCCACTACCGTTTTAGAAAAGCATATATGGCCCAGGGCAGGGACATGAATGATTTGAAATTTAAAGCGAAATGGTTCCCGCTCGGTCCAATTCTCGCTTTTGCGATGTGTGTCATTGTCATTTTCGGACAAAATTATCAAGCTTTTTTAACTAGTGAGATTGATTGGTATGGAGTAGCCGTGTCCTATATTGGTTTACCGATCTTTTTGGCATTTTGGATCGGGTATAAACTCGTTCATAAAACGAAGGTCGTTACACTAAAGGAATGTTCTTTTGAAGAGATGTCATCTAAATAGTGATTTTTCTAAGAGAAAAGGGTGTTAAACGATATCTGTTTTCATCTGATTAACTTTACCGCTTTGACAGGGTTAAGGTCGTGGGTTCGAACCCCTCACAGGTCATCATAACAGTGCCTTGGTAACCTTTGAGTTATCAAGTTTTTTTTATTTAACAATTTAGTTTGAAGTAATACTGATGATTTGGTGGCAGAAACTATTACCTTTACAATTCGACATTATCCAACTTACCCCTTCTTCACCTACCTCAATGACTGCCTTCATCTCAACTCACTTGTTGTCTTTTTTCTAACCGAATCCGGATTTATATTTTTCTAAAAAAAATTCTACTCTGGTTCCATTTGTGATTAAGGATGCTTCATAAAATAAAAAACTTTTTCCATTTTATTGGTAATATACTTTTTGCAGTTTAAGTGCAAAAAAATAAGAATAGTGCAAAAAATTTTTCCATTATTTTTCTTAAATAGTTCGCAAATAGGCATTTTTAATATTGGCACAGTATTTGCATGTATATAAGTGAAACTAGTGAGTTCATAATCATCAAAGGGGGATAACAATGAAAACAGGTACGGAACGTGTAAAAAGAGGCATGGCTGAAATGCAAAAGGGCGGCGTCATAATGGATGTTGTGAATGCCGAGCAGGCTAAAATTGCGGAGGAAGCAGGAGCAGTGGCTGTTATGGCCTTAGAGCGTGTTCCTTCTGATATTCGCGCAGCTGGCGGTGTAGCAAGAATGGCTGATCCGAGAATCGTAGAGGAAGTACTTAATGCTGTTTCAATCCCAGTAATGGCTAAGGTACGTATCGGCCATATTGTGGAAGCACGTATACTTGAAGCAATGGGCGTTGATTATATAGACGAAAGTGAAGTTTTAACACCTGCTGATGAAGAGTTCCATTTATTTAAAAGTGATTATACCGTTCCATTTGTTTGCGGATGCCGCGATTTAGGGGAAGCTGCCCGCCGTATTGGTGAAGGTGCATCCATGCTTCGTACAAAAGGAGAGCCGGGGACTGGAAACATCGTTGAAGCAGTCCGTCATATCCGTAAGGTAAATGCACAGGTTCGTAAAGTGGTTGGCATGAACGAGGACGAGCTTATGACAGAAGCAAAGCTTTTAGGTGCGCCATTTGAATTACTGCTTGAAATTAAGCGTTTAGGCCGACTTCCTGTTGTTAATTTTGCTGCCGGCGGGGTAGCAACACCTGCTGATGCGGCGTTAATGATGCAATTAGGCGCAGATGGTGTATTCGTAGGATCAGGAATTTTCAAATCGGATAACCCTGCAAAATTTGCAAAAGCGATTGTAGAGGCAACAACTCACTATCAAGATTATAAATTGATTGCCGAACTTTCCAAGGATCTTGGCACTCCTATGAAAGGAATCGAAATTTCATCATTAGCACCTGAAGCGCGTATGCAGGATCGTGGTTGGTAAGGAGTTTTTCTAGTACTAATTAGGTTATTTATTATCTTAAAAAAACAATCGTAAATCACTAACATAGTCGTGAAACCGCTTTAACGTTTTTGAAAATTTAGAATTTTTGTATTGACTTTGTTTTTTCTGACCCTTATACTCGTGTTAGAAAATGATCAGTTAGTTTTTGAAAGGAGGTTTAGGGGCATGCAAACACTGGAAACGGTGATTGTTACAGGATATGCAAAAGCTCCACAGGGAACTTCCATGTATGAAATGTATAAGCATGCGGGAATTGTACTCGAAGTGGATCCGAAAGAACATAAAATTATCAACGCCGAATTTACATTTGTTACAAAATTAACGAAAAATCATTTTCAAAAACTGCTGATTGGCTACTGTCTTAAAGACGGTGTTGAGCCCCTGATTGAACGAATTCAAAGCTTTTATTTTGCTCCATCCCAGCAAGCGATCATTGTGGCCCTTCAGGCTGCAGTTCAACGTTACTGGGATAACGTGAAGCAAAAGAATACATAACGTTTGGTTATAATAAAGTGGGAAGACGACCTCTTCTCATGGTCTTATTAAAACCGGGCAGACATGAACACTTTGTAGGGAATCGTCATTAAAATGGCATTCTTTATAAAGGATTTATGTTTTGCTCGGTTTTTTATATTTCCGAACTGTTAGTACACACGATAGTCAATGGAGAGGTAGGGGAAAAGATGAGCAAGCTGATTACATGCGAAGAAGCAGTAAAAAAAGTTAAAAGCGGCTCACGGATTATGGTAGGGGGTTTTGGGCTTGTAGGAAGTCCGCTTAGTTTAATAGCAGCTTTAGCTAAGAGGGAAGTCAAAGACCTAGAGATTATTAGTAATAACCTTGGAGAACCTGGGAAAGGTCTTGGAGTTTTAGTACGGCAAAAAAAAGTTAAAAAAGCAATAGGTTCATATTTTACATCCAACCCAGAAGTAGTTAAAGCCTATCAGGATAAAGAATTGGAAGTCGAGCTACTCCCACAGGGAACGATGTCTGAAGCCATTCGTGCGGGTGGTGCGGGCATTGGAGGATTTTATACACCGGTCAGCGTGGGGACGAAAATCGCCGAAAACAAAGAAGAGCGTACTCTTAACGGTAAAAAATATGTGTTCCAGGAGCCCCTTAAAGCCGATATTGCTTTCATTAAAGCAAAAAAAGCGGATCCATTAGGAAATCTCATTTACAACAAATCAGCAAGAAACTTTAATCCGATGATGGCAACATCCGCGGATGTTGTGATTGTAGAGGTGGATGAGATAGTGGAGGCAGGCCAGCTTTCACCTGAAGAAATTGTGACCCCGCATTTATACGTTGATTATATCGTTGTGAAGGAGGGGAATTAGCTTGAATGCGAAACAATACATTGCTGCAAGAGCAGCCAAGGAATTAAGGAATGGCGATATCGTTAATTTGGGGATAGGGATTCCAACGCTGGTGGCTGATTATATTCCATCAGATATAAATGTCTTTTTACATTCGGAAAACGGCATTCTGGGAGTAGGTCCTTCGCCTGAACCGGAGCAGATTGACCAAAATCTTGTTAATGCAGGGAAACTGCCTGTCACAGTATTGGAAGGTTCAGCCTTTTTTGATAGCGCATCCTCGTTTGCGATGATACGCGGAGGGCATGTGAGCGTCTCCATTCTTGGTGTATTGCAAATTGATGCAATTGGGCGGATTGCTAACTGGGCCGTACCAGGAAAAAGTGTTCTCGGTGTAGGCGGGGCAATGGATTTATTAGAAGGCTCCAAAAAGGTGATCGTAACAACGATGCATACGAATACCCAGGGGGAGTCAAAAATTGTCAAGGAATTAACCTATCCGCTCACATCGGAACGAATGGTGGATTTAATTATTACCGAGTTGGCGGTGTTCGCCGTTAAGGAAGATGGACTTCATCTAATCGATCTGTCTCCTGGAATTTCTCTTGAGGAAGTTCAACAGAAAACGGACGCACCGTTCCATATTGCTGAGTCTTTTAATATTGGCAACGAGGTGACTGTGTAGTGGTTGTAATCGTAAATGCATTTCGTACTGCAATTGGGAGCTTCGGCGGATCACTCGCGGATATCCCTCCAGAAGAGCTAGTATCCCTCATCATGAAAAATAATCTATCTGCTGCAGGTTACCGTGCCAATATTGTCGATGAAGTTATCGTCGGCCAAACAAAGCAGAGTGCGCATGCCCCTAATATTGCAAGGGTGGCAGCCTTACTTGCCCATTTTCCTGAATCGATTCCTGCTTATACCGTACATCGTCAATGTGGTTCGGGTATGCAGGCCGTCGTAAACGGGGCGATGTCCATTATGACAGGTCAGGCGGACGTTGTTTTAGCAGGCGGTGTTGAAAGTATGTCACAGTCTCCACACTATACGATTGGTACTCGATTCGGCCCAAAGATTGGAGATATGACCTTGTATGATTCAAATACGGAGAGTCAGCCAAAATCCCAACCAGAGGAAATATTCGGTCGCTTCACAATGGGGCAAACAGCTGAATGGCTTGCTGAAAAATATAACCTTAGCCGCCGTGAACAAGATGAGTTTGCCTATGTAAGTCAGAAGAAAGCGAAACGTGCTATTGAATTGGGCCGTTTTGAAGAAGAAATCATTCCTGTTCCGGTAAAGGAAGGGAAAAAGGGGATCAGACACTTTGCGATAGATGAGTTCCCAAGATTGACGGCCATTGAAAAGTTAGGAACACTAAGATCTGTATTTCAAAAGGATGGTACGGTAACAGCCGGAAACTCATCCGGCAGAAATGATGGAGCCTCGATGCTGCTGTTGATGTCGGAAGAAAAAGCGAAACAACTTGGAGTGGTTCCGATGGCAAGGATTCGTTCCTTTGCTGCAGCGGGTGTATCGCCAAAAGAAATGGGAATCGGTCCGGTTCCTGCATCCCAAATTGTGTTGAAAAAAGCAGGTCTCCGCTTAGAAGATATCGATTTGATTGAATTAAATGAAGCATTCGCTGCGCAAAGTCTTGCTTGTTTAAGAGAATGGGGCATAAAAGGAGACAACGTGAATGTAAATGGAGGGGCGATTGCCTTAGGCCACCCGCTAGGCTGCTCCGGTGCTAGAATCGTCACAACATTATGTCATGAGCTGGAAAAGCAAAAACGGCAATATGGCCTCGCGACACTTTGTGTGGCTGGAGGATTAGGAATGGCAATGGTGGTGGAAAGATGGATGGAATAAAAAAAGATTATGTGTTTCACCGTGATTTAAAAAAGGAGTACCCGATTATTACCCACGGTATAGGTTCCTATCTTATTGATGAGAACGGGAAAGAATATTTGGATGCTTGTTCGGGAGCAGTTGCAGCCAACTTGGGCCATGGGATTGCTTCTATAGGAGAGGCAATGGCAGAACAAGCAAAAAAGGCAGCTTTCGTCCATACTATGCGTTTCGAGACGAAAGCATTGCATCAATTGGCTGAAACAATCGGAAAAATGGCCCCCAACCATTTAAATAAAGTGTATTTTACAACCGGTGGCTCTGAAGCAAATGAAAGCGCTTTGAAGCTGGCGAGACAATATCATCGGGATGCCGGCAGACCCCAAAAGCACATTGTAATCGGGCGATGGCAGTCATATCACGGTAACACCATCGGTTCTTTATCCGCAGGAGGAGACGTTAAAAGAAGGCATGCATACACTCCTAATCTTTTAAACTATGCCCATGTCTATTCTCCGTACTGCCACCGATGTCCATATGATCGTCAAAAAGATGATTGTCTCTCTAAACAAAACTGGACGTGTGTAACGGATATTGAAAGAACCATTTTAGAGTTTGGTCCTGAGAACGTGTCGGCATTTATTGCCGAACCGATTGTCGGAAGCCAGCAAGGTGCTGTTCCACCGCCGCCGGGGTATTTTGAGAAAGTTCGAGAGATGTGTGATCGTTACGAAATCGTCTTAATTATCGATGAAGTGATGACTGGATTCGGTCGTACTGGTACCAACTTCGCGACAGAACAGATTGGAATCAAGCCTGATATCATCACATTCGGAAAAGGGGTATCAGCGGGCTATGCTCCGCTGGCGGGAATGATTGTTCATGATCGGTTAATCGATGGGCTCATTCAAAATAGCGACGGGAAATTTATTCATGGTTACACCTATAGTGGGCATCCAGTAGCGGTTGCTGCCGGTCTTGCTGCATTGGACGTTTATGAGCGAGATATGGTGCTGGAAAATGTCAAAAAACAAGGTCCCTACCTTGTCAAATGTCTTATGGAGCTGAAGCAAAAACATTCTTATATATCTGATGTTCGGGGCAGAGGGCTTTTAATCGGTATGGAGCTAGTGAAGGATCCTAGGGAGGATCGGCTGTTCGATCCCTCTGAAAAAGCTGCTGAAAGATTGAATGGAATTGCGATGGAACTCGGTGCGGTTTTTTATCCCGGTTCTGGTTCAATTGACGGCACAAAGGGGGAGCACCTCATCATCAGCCCTCCTTTAAATGTCACGAGAACAGAAATTGATGAGATTGTGAGAATTTTAGATGAATCATTTTCGATATTCAAAGGTCAATTAAGAAAGGATGAGATGTATGAAATTACAAAATAAAACAGAAGAGATTAAAGAAAAAGCACAAAAACATTTATCACCGGTTATGACAAGGGTAACGGAGCTTGTCATTGAAAAAGCACATGGTGCCAAATTTTGGACGACAGACGGAAAGGAGTATATCGATTTCGTTTCAGGAGTGGCTGTCAACGCAGTCGGGCATACGAACGGAAAAATGGTGGAAGCCATTAAAAAGCAAGCTGAAGCCTTGATTCATCTTGGATTGAACTATGGTTATTATGAAACGGCAGCGAATTTGGCAGAAAAGCTCGCTCATATCACACCAGGAAATTTAGATACTGTCTTTTTCTCCAATTCGGGAGCAGAAGCCATTGACGGTGCACTTAAACTGGCAAAGGCGGCTACAGGCAGACCCGCCATCATTGCTTTTGAAGGATCGTTTCATGGCCGTACATTAGGAGCAACAGCCATTACGGCATCAAGCTCTAAATACCGTCGTTATTATGAACCGATTTTAGGCGAGGTGTATCACGTTCCATATCCGTATCCAAGCCAGCTGAAAAACATTAGAGAAGAAGAAGCTGAAGAGTATTGCTTGAATCAGCTTCAAAAATTGTTCGATTTACGCGTCGATCCTTCACGTGTAGCGGCCATCATCATTGAACCTGTAATGGGTGAAGGCGGCTATTATCCGGCACCGCCAAGCTTTTTGCAGGCTTTAAGAAAGATTACAGAGGAACACGGTATTTTGCTTATCTTTGACGAAGTTCAAACAGGATTTGGCCGTACTGGTAAAATGTTCGCTGCAGAGCATGCGAATGTGACTCCTGATATTTTAGTACTGGCAAAAGCTCTTTCCGGCGGCATGCCTCTTGGTGCGATTGTCGCAAGTCGTGAGCTTCATGAAAAATGGCCGACTGCTGGTCATGGTTCGACATTTGGAGGAAATCCAGTTTCTTGTGCTGCGGCATTGGCAAACATTGAGGTCATTGAGGAAGAGAGGTTAGTAGAACGCAGTGCTAAACTCGGTGCCGAGATTGTCGGCCGACTTCATAACTCGGTAGGACATTTACCGGGCATTGTTGAAGTTCGAGGAGTCGGCATGATGATCGGTATTGAATTCGATTCGGAATCCGCTGCTGTCTATGTGCCGAAAATCAAATCGAAAGCACTGGAAAATGGCTTGCTCATTATGAACTGCGGTGTAAGCGGGCAAACGATCCGATTAATGCTTCCTCTTAATATTCAAGAAGATGTGCTAGATATAGGATTAACGATTTTAGAAGATGTGATAACAGAAACAATATCCGGAAACTAATTTTTGATTCCTCGGAATACAACGAAAAAGGAGGTCAAGTTTATGTCTAGTCAAATCAAAACAGATATTCTTCAGGGAGATCTTTATATAAATGGAAAATGGGTAAGTGACCCGGATCAGTCCTACTTTGAAAGCTTAAATCCGGCAACGGGGGAACTTGTCGGCATATGTGCGGCCGCCACAACGGAGCAAGTGGATGAGGCTGTCGCAAAAGCAAATGAAGCGTATTTACAATGGAAGAACACCCCCATTCCAGTACGAGCGGCTTATTTAACGAAAGCAGCCCAATTGTTTGAAATACGAAAAGAGGAACTTGCTAGTGTCATGACAATGGAGATGGGAAAAGTGCTACCAGAGTCTTTGGGCGAAGTCGGAGTGGTCATCGCGACTGCTCAATATATGGCAGGCGAGGGCCGGCGCCTCTTTGGAGAAACAGTCCCTGCCGGCTTCCCAGACCGGAACGTAAGAATGGTTCGTGAACCTCTTGGAGTTGCGGCGTGCATTACCCCCTGGAACTTCCCGGTTGCACTAGCTTCCTACAAAATCTTTTCAGCTCTGCTTGCTGGTAATACCGTCGTATGGAAGCCTGCTTCAGAGGTTGCGTTATCGGCAAAGATTTTTGTGGAAGTGTTAGATGAAGCCGGATTGCCAGCAGGGGTTGTGAACTTAATTACCGGTTCAGGAAGAACAGTCGGGCAAACACTCGCAGAGCATTCGGATGTTAAAGTCATTTCGTTTACGGGCTCAACAGAAGTCGGACAAAAGCTGGCTGAAATGAGCAGTAAAACGTTAAAACGTATTTCATTGGAATTGGGTGGGAAAAATGCAGTGATCGTCTTGAAGGATGCGGACTTGGACAAAGCGGCCGACGGAATCGTAAAATCAGCGTTTACGACAACTGGTCAGCGCTGTACAGCGGCAAGCCGAGTAATCGTCGAGCGTCCAGTAAAGGAACTGCTCGTACAAAAAGTAGCAGAATTAACACAGTCTATGAAAATAGGAAATGGACTTGAAGAAGGGAATCAAGTGGGCCCTCTCGTAAATGAAGACCAGCTTCATACAGTCGAAAAATATGTAAAAACAGCGATTGAAGAAGGTGGGAAAATTGTGTCAGGCGGGCAGCGTGTCAAAGAATTGGGCGGCTATTATTATGAGCCGACAATCATTGAGAATGTAAAACCAAATGATACCATTTCACAAGAAGAAATATTTGGTCCTGTTCTTGCCATCATTGAAGTAGATTCATATGAGGAAGCCATGGAGGTAAATAACGGGACGATTTATGGGCTATCAACTTCCATTTATACAGAGAGCCTTCATTATGCGAACCGTGCTGCGAAGGAAGCGGTAAGCGGACTTGTCTATATTAATAACGGAACGTCCAATGCCGAGATGGGAGTGGCGTTTGGGGGGATGAAAATGTCCGGAAACGGTCACCGTGAAGTTTCCCATCATGCATTTGATGTCATGACAGAGTGGAAGTCGATTTATACGAACTATTAAATGAACGGGATGGGGAGAACATGAGAAAACATCGTATCGGTATTGCATTCTTTTACCATGAATCCCACAGTTTCAGCCCGATGAAAACTGAAATCGAACAGTTTCGAAATGAAGGCTTTTTTATCGGCGATGAAATTTATGATGCCTATACAGGAACGAAAACAGAAGTGGGTGGGTTTCTGGATGTATTGAAACAGGTGGAGGATGTAGAAATCGTGCCGCTGCTTTGTGCGGCAGCGGTCCCATCGGGCGTAGTATCAATAGAAGCGTATTCAATCATCGAAGAGCAAATGCTCCAGTCAATCCGGGAGGCTGGAAGGCTGGACGGATTATTGCTTGCACTGCATGGAGCGATGGTCGTGGAGCACCTCCTTGATCCGGAAGAGCATTTACTGGGAAAAATTCGCGGGCTTATCGGATTGAATGTTCCAATCGCGACGACGCTGGACATGCACGCCAATTTAAGCGAAAAAATGATTGATTACACACCGCTTCATTTTGGATTTAAAACATATCCGCATATTGATATGTACGAACAAGGCATTCATGCGGCAATCGCTTTGATAAAACAATTAAAGGAAAGTGTGACTTACTACGCTTCTTTTGAAAAATTGCCGATGATGCCTCCCTCTATCAATATGAGAACTGCCGAAGGGCCGATGCACAAAATGATAGAGTGGGCGAAACAAGCCGAAGAGGAAGAAGGCATTTATAATGTGTCCGTATTTGGCGGCTTTCCTTACTCGGATATTCCCATGGTCGGTGCAAGTGTACTTGTTGTTTCGCTCGATCCGCAAAAAGGAAAAGAGACTGCCCAAAAGATGGCTTCCTTGTTCTGGAGTGTAAGAGAAGAATTTATCATGGAATTGCCCGGTGTAAAAGAAGGGCTCGATTTGGCGATGTCGATTGAAGATGACAAGCCGGTCGTGCTGGCGGACATCTCGGATAATCCTTTAAGCTGCGGGAGCGGGGATACAACAGAGCTGCTTCGGGAAATGGTGAAGATGAACATTCCTAACACGCTGTTTGGAGGACTCTACGATCCAGAATCTATTGAGGCTTGCCGCAAGAAGGGGGCCGGAAATAAGGTGTTGTTGTCACTTGGAGGGAAAGTATCGCCTGAATTTGGGGAGCCCGTACAGGTCGAAGCAACGGTAGTGGCCTTATCAGACGGTGTATTTCACAATTCTGGGCCGTTCAATCAGCATTTAAGAGTTGATTTAAAGGGGGCGGCACACATTCGCGTTGGCAAGATGGATATCCTCCTCATTGGTAGGCCGATGTCAGCGAATGATCCGGAAATGTTTCGTCATATAGGCCTTGAGCCGCAGGCAAAGAAAATTCTTGGATTAAAGGCTAAAAATCATTTTCGGGCAGCGTTTGAGCCTATTGTTGGCCATATCATTTATGTGGATGCACCTGGTGTTGCATCCAATCGTTTAAAAACTTTTACGTATCGTTACATTCCAAAGCCAATTTGGCCGCTGGATGATATCCAATATGAAGTAGAACTGAGGGGGACAGAAAAATGGAAACATTGAACAAAACCTATTATGTCGAAGTACCAGCTTCATTGAATCCAGGGCAGCTAAAAATGATGATGGAGCTTGAGCAAGATGCGTTTCCAGGATTAGGAGCAGTAGATGAACAAGCCCTTGTCCCGCTTACACGCTACGGGAAACTCATTCAATACCGGCAGCAAAATGATCCAAGGCCGATTGCGATTTGCGAAGTGATGAGAGCTTACAATGATATTCATAAAGCCTACATTTTTGGGTTTTATGTCCGCTCCGACCAGCAAGGGAAAGGAATCGGGAAATTATTTTTACAGGAAATTTATCCGATTCTAAAGCAAGATGGTTTTCGAAAGGTTTGCTTAACGGTCAGTACTAAAAACAAGGCAGCCGTCAAGTTATATGAAAAATTAGGGTTTGTCATAAAAGAGACGAGATTCGATGAATTTGGTGAAGGGGAAAATCGCTATTATATGGAATACCTCATTTCTTAATATAGTAATGATCAGAGGGAAATTCATCAAAAATGGTCAATAAAAAATAGGCTAATTTTAGGAGGAGTTTATGATGAGAAACAATTTATTCAAACCGAAAAGACATTGGAAAGAAAACGAGCTTTGGAAGGATGTAACGGATGAGCAATGGAATGATTGGGTTTGGCAGCTGACGAATACTATCAAAAATTTAGAAGACTTAAAGAAAGTAGTTAACTTAACACCAGAGGAAGAAGAAGGGGTTTTAATCTCAACAAAAACAATCCCATTAAACATCACGCCATATTATGCATCGCTTATGGATCCTGATGATTCAAGATGTCCGGTTCGAATGCAGTCTGTTCCGATTTCTGCGGAATTGCATAAAACAAGATATGATTTAGAAGATCCCCTTCACGAAGATGAAGATTCACCAGTACCTGGGTTAACACATCGTTATCCGGATCGCGTGTTGTTCCTAGTAACTAACCAATGCTCCATGTACTGCCGTTACTGCACAAGAAGACGCTTCTCCGGACAAATCGGAATGGGCGTACCAAAGAAACAATTAGACACAGCGATTAATTATATCGCATCTAACCCACAAATTCGAGATGTGTTAATTTCCGGAGGAGACGGGCTCCTTATTAATGACAATATTTTAGAATATATTTTAAAGAATTTACGTGAGATTCCGCATGTAGAAATTATTCGTATCGGTACAAGAGCACCTGTCGTATTCCCACAGCGTATTACCGAAAATCTTTGCAATATCTTGAAAAAGTATCATCCAGTTTGGTTGAATACACATTTCAATACATCTATTGAAATTACGGAAGAATCGAAGCGTGCATGTGAAATGCTTGCAAATGTTGGTGTACCTGTTGGTAACCAGGCTGTTATTTTAGCAGGCATTAACGACAGTGTACCGATCATGAAACAGCTTATGCATGACCTTGTTAAAATTCGCGTTCGTCCATATTATATTTACCAATGTGATTTATCAGAAGGGATCGGCCATTTCCGTGCACCAATCAGCAAGGGATTGGAAATTATGGAAGGACTTCGCGGCCATACATCGGGTTATGCCGTTCCGACATTTATTGTTGATGCCCCGGGTGGAGGCGGTAAAATTCCATTGCAGCCGAACTATATCATTTCTCAAAGTTCTAATAAAGTCGTATTACGTAACTTTGAAGGTGTCATTACATCTTATCCAGAACCAACAAATTATCAGTCAGGCAGTGCAGAGGATTACTACAAAAAGGTATATCCTGAAGTGTTTGAAAAGTTTGAAAGTAATGGAGTTCTATCCATTATTGATGATACGAAATTTAACCTTACACCTGAAGGATTAAAACGGTTAGATCGCCGCAAAACGTATAAGGAAAATATTGAGCATAGTTCATTAAAAGATAAACGTGACAAACGTGACGAGTTAAAAGAGAAAAAATTCCAATCACAAATGAAGAAATATGAAACAGTGGGAGCAAAGGAGGAATAATTTTGATTTGTCAATGGTGCGAATCTGACACAGCACGTGAAACGAGCAACAAAGTGTATTGGGAACTTCCAGATGGAACAAATGCGATCGAAATTAAGGACACACCATCCATTCATTGCTTGGAATGCGGTATGACCTATCAAACAGATCATACAGTGAAAGAAATTGAGGATCATCTATTTTTAATTGATTGCTCAAAGCTCGAAAAAAGTATGACGTATGAAACACTTATGGCCGCTCCACGCTTATTGAAGCGAAACTACTTTGATTTTTCGAAATAATTAGCTAGCCGTCTCCCGTTTTTCATGACAAAACGGGAGATGAATTTTATTCATATGGACAATTTATTCCCATCTTCCTTAAGAATGGATAAATTGCTCTTAAGAAATAGAAAGTTTAGCAAACAATTAGTAGGGATAATATAATTCAACTGATTGAGGTTTAATTATTATGATTATTTGCATGGGTATTCTTGTCAGCTAAGTAACTACATTTGTTTTCTTAAAAGTTAGATAGAAGCTTATAGTACAAAAATGAAGGAGGACAAGAATGGAAG
>NZ_JBALOS010000285.1:2888-5126 GCF_036962765.1 Neobacillus drentensis | reverse complement strand
ACTTTACATTGGACAAGGATCGTATAAAATAAGAGATAAGGAGATGATCCACTATGTTAAAGAAGCTAAGAAAGAAGCTTTTAAAACAGTGGAATGATTTACTACGAAAAAAATCCATTGCCTAAATTTAATTAGTTAGGGCCCTTCAAACTTGCGAAGGGCTCCTTCGTTATTGTAAATTGTAAAAACAACGATTCTTTTTTACATACTTTTCATGCAAGTCTAATGTTTTCCAAAGAAAATAAATGAAAAAGATGAAAATGTTTTATATAATAGAAAAAGTTATGACCCCAGTTAGGAGCGATATGTAATGATATTTAAAGTATATTATCAAGAAAGAATCACTGAAGTACCTGTCAGAGAAAATACAAAAACCCTTTATATTGAAGGAGATTCGGTAAGAGACGTCCGCTCAAAGATTGCCGATCGTGGGTATAATGTTGAATCTGTTCAAGAAGTTAAGGGAGCACATCTTAATTATGAACGTCAAAATGAAGACTATAAAGTATTGGAGAAATGATAATTTATGAAATTTGTTAAGAATGATCAAACTGCAGTTTTTGCCCTCGGTGGATTAGGCGAAATTGGCAAAAACACGTATGCAGTTCAGTTCCAGGATGAAATAATATTAATTGATGCCGGCATAAAATTTCCTGAGGACGAGCTATTAGGTATTGATTATGTTATTCCGGATTATGCATATTTGGTTAAAAACCAAGAGAAGATAAAAGGTTTATTTGTTACACACGGACATGAAGATCACATTGGCGGGATACCCTATTTACTACGCGAAATCAATGTTCCCATTTATGGTGGAAAACTCGCTCTTGGATTAATAAAGAATAAACTTGAAGAACACGGCTTATTAAGAAATGCTAAGCTAATAGACATAAAAGAAGACGATGTAATCAAATTCCGCAAAACTTCGGTTACCTTTTTCCGCACTACTCACAGTATTCCGGATTCTTATGGGATCGTTGTTAAAACACCGCCTGGACAAATTGTCCATACTGGTGATTTTAAATTTGATTTTACCCCTGTTGGTGAACCAGCCAACCTCACTAAAATGGCTGAAATCGGAAAAGAAGGCGTACTTTGTTTACTATCAGATAGTACGAATAGTGAAATACCTGAGTTTACCATGTCAGAACGCCGGGTTGGCGACAGCATTAACGATATTTTCCGTAAAGTAGACGGCCGTATCATCTTCGCAACCTTCGCATCAAATATTCACAGACTCCAGCAAGTAGTTGAGGCCGCTGTAGTTTACGGACGAAAAGTAGCCGTTTTTGGCCGCAGTATGGAAGCTGCTATCAATATCGGTCTTGAGCTAGGATATATTAATGCACCAAAAGAGACTTTTATTGAAGCGAATCAAATTAATCGACTGCCTGCTGATAAAGTAACCATCCTATGTACTGGAAGTCAGGGTGAAGCGATGGCCGCATTATCAAGAATTGCAAATGGTACGCACAGACAGATTCAAATCATTCCTGGCGATACAGTTGTATTTTCTTCCTCACCTATTCCAGGGAACACAATTAGCGTCAGCAGAACCATTAATATGCTCTACAGAGCCGGCGCTGAAGTCATTCACGGAAAACTTAGTAATATCCATACCTCTGGTCATGGAGGACAGGAAGAACAAAAACTTATGCTTCGTTTAATCAAACCGAAGTTCTTCATGCCAATTCACGGTGAATATCGGATGCAAAAAATGCACGCCAAGATTGCTGTTGATTGCGGAGTACAAGAAGAAAATTGTTTTATTATGGATAATGGTGAAGTATTAGCGCTTTCTGAAGATACTGCTCTGGTTGCAGGAAAGATCCCATCCGGCTCAGTCTATATTGACGGCAGTGGTGTAGGGGACATCGGAAATATCGTCTTACGTGACCGGAGAATCCTCTCTGAGGAAGGATTAGTCGTGGTGGTTGTAAGCATAAATATGAAAGAATTCAAAATCGCATCCGGGCCTGACTTAATTTCACGAGGATTTGTTTACATGAGAGAATCGGGCGATTTAATCAACGATGCACAGAGTCTTATCACCAAACACCTTAATAGGGTAATGGAAAGAAAAACTAGCCAATGGTCGGAAATTAAAAACGAAATCACTGATACACTGGCACCTTTCCTTTATGAAAAAACAAAACGCAGACCAATGATTTTACCAATCATTATGGAAGTATAAATAAAAAAAGCGGAAGCCCTGTTCTAGGCGCTTCCGCTTTTCTT
>NZ_JBALOS010000285.1:0-2849 GCF_036962765.1 Neobacillus drentensis | reverse complement strand
ACAATGTTCAAACCATATTTTTTACGAATGTCTAAATCCATAATTGTATGACCACTAAGTTTTCCATTTGCAACAATCTCTACAATACTGTGTTCAGCTGAAAGTTCAAGATAATCAACAACGTTACTAGAGGCCATATTGTTGGCTATTCGTCTTCCCATATCTCTTTCTGGATGAACGACATTGTCTGCTCCAATTTTACGAAGAACTTTTTCATGGTAATCATTTTGAGCCTTAGCGGTAATACGGTCTACTCCTAATTCCTTAAGAATAAGGGTTGTTAGGATGCTTGATTGAATATCATCGCCAATAGCCACGATTACATGATCAAAGTTACGTATCCCTAAGCTCTTTAAAACCGCTTCGTCTGTTGTATCCCCTACAACTGCATGGGATGCAATCATTGCATATTCATTTACACGTTCCTCATTCTTATCAATTGCGAGGACTTCCATCCCCTCATCAGTAAGAGTACGACAAATACTGCCACCGAATCGGCCAAGCCCAATAACTGCAAAGCTCCTTTTCATAAACAAACTCCTCTGCTTCCATCATGATCTCCTATGGTCTCATTTTAGCATTTTTTATTAAAGGAATATAGGGAGAATCACCTGTTTACTCTGGTCTGTTTCTGTTCTTCTTCTTTCTATACAGGGTAAAGAAAAGAATTCCAAGTAAAACTAAAATAGCAAAAATTGGTATGTTTCCTATGATAAAGATAACTAAACCTGATAAGCCAACTAATAACAAATTAATACTTTTCATAAATTGTTTTTTTGTTTTCTCCCATGTATTTAATTTGTCTTTCTCAATAGATGGAATAACTACTCTTTTTTCGTATAAGGTTATGTTAACCGTAGAAAGGGATGTTTGATTTTCTAAAAACTTCATCTTTCCTTCAATGGACTCGATTTCCTCCTGAACAACCGCCAAATCAGCTGAAATTTTTAATAAATCTTCTGTTTTTACAGCACTTTTCATGAAAGTTGTTAAACGTTCTTCCACTACCCTTTTTGATTTCAATCTTGACTCAAGATCCACATATTCCTCCGTTACATCCTGTCCGGTTATGTTCCTTTGCAAAACTTCTGCAGCTTGGCTCTCGGCATCATGTAAAAAGGCCTGAAAGTGCTTTTGTGGGATTCTTATTTTGATGCTGCCACTCACCTGCTCATTCCCCTCTTTTGACACATTGGACTCCGTTATATAGCCACCATATTTGATAACTTTTTCTTCAAGAGTTTGGACCGTTTTATCAAATTTTTTTACACGCAACTGAAGATCCGCTTGATAAATGACCATTTGATTTTGAATTTTTAGTCTTGCCGGTTCAGCTGTTTTTTCAGCCTTTCCTGCTTCACCCGCATAAAAGTTAGCTTGCTCCCCACTTCCCGAACTAGCTCTATCCATTGCCACATTATTACCTTGATTTACTTTTTCACTTTTTTCTTCGCTGCTAGCACTGCAGCCAGCAAGCCATACTAGTAAAATAATAAATAAGATAGATAACCTTCGGTTTATATTTGTCAACTTAAGACACCCCTTTTTCTATGTTTTAATGGTCTGTATGAATGCATATTTATTAATACCGACGATTAAAAAGAGGCAAGGTTACATTCTAAAAAAAAAAAGCTGCCGATTGGTAAACAACTGACAACTTTTTTTCAACAATATTATTCGGTTTTTTCTAACTCATCTAATACACGGTTTACACGTTTTTCGAGCATTTTCATGCCGCTTCCGCCTGCTTGGAAATGGCGGAGCTTACCTTCACGGTCAAAGACATAATAAGCTGGAACATATTGGTTTTCGAATGCTTCTGTTAACTTATGCTCACTGTCTACAAAAATTGGTTGATTAATCCCATGTTCAGCTGCCACTTGTTTAATTTCTTCTAAATTTAGATCGTTTTCAGATCGAGGCATATGAACGGCAACCACATTTAACTTGTCCTTAAAATCATCACGGAATTGGTTAACCTGGGGCATTGCTTCTTTACAAAGATGGCAGCTAATCGACCAAAAGTGGATTAATGTTGGTTTTTCACCGATTAGATCCGCTTTTGTCACTTCACCATTTAACCATTCTGCAGCACCGGTTAATTCTGGCATAGGTTCACGTAATTTCATGAGTATTCCTCCTATTAAAAAGACCTAACGCTTTTAAAAGGTTAGGTCTATCTTTTTTCTACTAATTAGACGTTCAATGTAGCTTGTCCAGGCTTCCAGTTCGCTGGGCAAAGACCACCTGTTTGTAATGCTTGAAGAACACGTAAAGTTTCATCAACATCACGGCCGATATTATTGTGGTTCACAACAGAGTACATTAATTCACCCTCTGGGCTGATGATGAATAATCCACGTAGCGCGATACCATCTTCTTCAATTAATACACCATAGTCACGAGCAACAACATGGTTCGTATCTGCTGCTAATGCGTAATTTAAATCGCCAAGACCATTTTCTTTACGGTCTGTTTTAATCCAAGCAAGATGAGTATGAATAGTATCTGTTGATGCACCAATTACAACTGCATCTAAATCATCAAATTCTTCATAACGGTCAGATAAGGCTGTGATTTCTGTTGGACAAACAAATGTAAAGTCCATTGGATAGAAGAATAATACAGTCCACTTATCGTTTTTCATATTTTCTTCTAGACTAACTTTACCAAATTCTTTGTTTGGTAATACAGCTTCCATTTCAAAGCGAGGTGCTTGTTTACCTACCATACGTTCAGGCATTCTAAATCCCTCCAAATATTAAATAAAATCAGCTTTATAGCAATTCTCATTTGCTATCCTTTATCACATTACTAATTATAGGTTAGAGCTTATTTCAGGTCAATAT
>NZ_JBALOS010000284.1:2072-11624 GCF_036962765.1 Neobacillus drentensis | reverse complement strand
ATATAAATCAATATTGAAAATGAGGACCTTTTATATGTTAAAAAAGATATTGAAATCATATGATTATACGTTAATAATTGCGACCATCCTTTTGTGTGCTTTCGGGCTTGTTATGATTTATAGCGCAAGTATGGCTTCTGCTGTCCAACGGTACGATGTTCCAAGTGATTATTTTTATCAAAAGCAAAAAGTATGGCTGCTAATATTTACGGTAATTTTTCTTCTTTCTGCCATTATTCCGTATAAGATCATGAAGTTCACAAAAGTCCTAGTGTTTATTGTTTGTGGATCCATTCTTTCCCTATTAGGACTCTTTGTTTTTGGACATGTTGCCGGGAATGCACAGAGTTGGTATGAAATTGGGTCATTTCGTTTCCAGCCATCAGAGTTTGTAAAACTAACAATGATTATTTATTTGGCAGCTGTATACGCCAAAAAACAGGCCTATATTAATCAGTTTAATAAAGGTGTTTTACCCCCGTTGGGATTTCTGATATTAGTTTGCTTTTTAATTGGTATCCAGCCTGACTTTGGGACAGCAGCTATTATTGCTCTCATCGCAGGTACAATGATTATTTGTTCGGGAATGAATTTAAAAAATCTCCTTAAATTACTTATTATGGTTGTGATTTTGATTCTCCCAGTCATTTTGGTGTTGTGGGGAAAACTATTTTCAGATGAACAAATGAGCCGTCTTACTGTTTTAGATAACCCATTTGCACAAGCCCAAGATGCTGGTTTCCATTTAGCTAACTCTTATATTGCAATCGGTTCTGGCGGTGTGAATGGTTTAGGTCTAGGGAAAAGTGTTCAAAAACTTGGCTATCTCCCAGAGTCCCATACAGATTTCATCATGGCGGTAATTGCCGAAGAACTAGGGATTTGGGGTGTTGGGTTCGTTATTATTCTCCTCTTTTATATTGTATTGAGAGGGATATATGTCGGATTACAATGTAAAGACCCTTTTGGAAGTCTCCTTGCTTTTGGTATTTCAAGCATGATTGGGATACAGTCTTTTATCAATTTAGCTGGAGTATCCGGGCTTATTCCTTTAACAGGTGTCCCGCTGCCATTTATAAGTTATGGAGGATCCTCGCTCTTAATGCTTGCAGGAGCAACAGGGATACTTGTCAATGTCTCGATGTTCACTAAATATGAAAAGAAATATAAAAATAAACAGGAACAAATGGATAAAAGAGTCAATCAAAAAGATGGTAAGGTTTTCTATATTTAATAAAAACGCGAAGGACTTTAAGGTCTTTCGCGTTTTAAAAAATACATAGAATATGAGGTGCTCTTCGTGACAAGTCAAATTAATAAAGTGTTGGTAGCAAATAGAGGAGAAATTGCAATAAGGGTTTTTCGCGCGTGTACAGAACTGAATATTCGAACTGTTGCAATTTATTCGAAAGAGGATTCCGGGGCCTATCATCGTTACAAAGCGGATGAGGCCTACCTAGTAGGGGAAGGTAAAAAACCAATTGATGCCTATTTGGATATCGATGGCATCATTGCCATCGCCAAAAAAAGCGGTGCTAATGCTATTCATCCCGGTTATGGTTTTCTATCAGAAAATATTCATTTTGCTAGACGCTGTGATGAAGAAGGAATTATCTTTATTGGCCCTAATAGTACACAACTTGATATGTTCGGTGATAAGGTCAAAGCAAGACATCAGGCAGTGCTTGCTGGGATACCAGTCATTCCAGGAAGTCCGGGGCCGGTTACTGAGGTTAGTGAAGTAGAAGATTTTGTGGAACAACACAAGCTTCCAATTATTATTAAAGCATCTCTTGGCGGTGGCGGCCGCGGGATGAGAATAGTAAAACGCTTTGAAGAAATCCGTGAAGCATTCGAACGGGCAAAGTCAGAAGCAAAAGCAGCATTTGGGAATGACGAAGTGTACCTTGAAAAATTAATTGAAAGACCAAAACATATTGAAGTTCAAATTATTGGGGATAAACAGGGGAATATTGTTCACCTTTATGACCGAGATTGTTCCGTCCAAAGGCGCCATCAAAAAGTAGTAGAGGTGGCTCCAAGTGTATCGATCACAGAAGAGTTACGAAGAAGAATCTGCGATGCTGCCGTAAAATTGATGAAAAATATCGAGTACCTAAATGCAGGTACGGTAGAATTTCTAGTTTCAGGAAATGACTTTTATTTTATAGAAGTAAATCCCCGGGTTCAAGTTGAACACACTGTAACAGAGATGGTAACAGGTGTAGATATTGTCCAGACACAAATTTTAATAGCGGAAGGTCATGATTTACATGGTCCGATTATCGGCATACCTTCCCAAGAGAAAATACAAATCAATGGATTTGCTATTCAGTCAAGAGTTACAACGGAAGACCCGCTTAATAAATTTATGCCGGATACGGGAAAAATTATGGCCTATCGTTCAGGCGGAGGTTTTGGTGTACGTCTCGATGCTGGAAATGGCTTTCAAGGTGCGGTCATTACACCGTATTATGATTCCTTATTAGTAAAACTTTCAACCTGGGCGCTGACATTCGAGCAAGCAGCCGCTAAAATGGTTCGCAATTTGCAGGAGTTCAGGATTCGAGGAATCAAAACAAATATTCCGTTCTTAGAGAATGTAGTGAAACATGAGAAGTTTAGGAATGGCGAATATGATACTTCATTTATTGATACTACACCGGAATTATTTATTTTCCCGTTTCGTAAAGACCGTGGGACAAAAATGTTGTCATACATTGGTACAGTAACCGTTAATGGTTTTCCAAGTATTGAGAAGAAGAAAAGACCAGTATTTACGAAACCAAGAATTCCTAATGTACCTTTTGATTTACCGTATCCTGAAGGGACAAAGAATATCCTAGATAAGTTGGGTGCAGAAGGACTTGTGGAGTGGGTAAAGAATCAAAAGCAAGTCTTATTAACGGATACGACCTTTCGAGATGCACATCAGTCACTTTTAGCTACCCGTATGCGGACGACAGATATTCTCCATATCGCTGAGCCGTCCGCAAAACTTTTGCCTGATTTATTTTCATATGAAATGTGGGGCGGAGCAACTTTTGATGTTGCATATCGTTTCTTAAAAGAAGATCCATGGGACCGATTAGTGACACTGCGAAAGAAAATTCCAAATGTATTATTCCAAATGTTGATACGCGGAGCTAATGCGGTGGGATATAAAAATTATCCTGATAATGTGATTCGCGAATTTGTTAAACAATCTGCACTAGCTGGGATTGATGTTTTTCGAATTTTCGATAGTTTAAACTGGGTCAAGGGTATGGAAGTCGCAATTGATGCGGTCCGTCAGACTGGTAAAATTGCCGAAGCATCGATTTGTTATACAGGTGACATTTTAGACCAGACTAGGACGAAATACAATCTTCTGTATTATAAACAATTAGCAAAAGAATTGGAAAATCAGGGTGCCCATATACTTGGAATTAAGGACATGGCTGGATTACTAAAGCCTGAAGCAGCGTATAGACTTGTTTCTGAGTTAAAAGAAACAGTCGATATTCCCATTCACCTTCATACTCATGATACAAGTGGGAATGGTATTTATACGTATGCACGGGCAATAGATGGAGGAGTGGACATAGTTGACACTGCTTTAGGAACTATGGCAGGCTTGACATCACAGCCAAGTGCTAATTCGTTATTTTATGCACTTGAGGGGAATCCGCGCAAACCTCAAGTAAACATTAAAGCTCTGGAAAAATTGTCTTATTATTGGGAGGATGTCCGAAAGTATTATCATGATTTTGAAAGTGGTATGATTTCCCCGCATACAGAAATTTATCAACATGAGATGCCGGGAGGTCAATATAGCAACCTCCAACAGCAAGCAAGAGCGGTTGGACTTGGTGACCGTTGGGATGAAGTGAAAGAAATGTATTCACGCGTAAATAGTATGTTCGGTGATATTGTGAAAGTTACACCTTCATCAAAGGTCGTTGGCGATATGGCATTATTTATGGTTCAAAATGACTTAAATGAGAAAGACGTGCTTTTAAAGGGGGATTCATTAGATTTCCCTGATTCAGTTGTTGAATTATTTGAAGGATCGCTTGGTATGCCTTATGGTGGTTTTCCTGAGGAACTGCAAAAAGTAATCCTAAAAGGGAAAAAACCATTAGAAGTTCGGCCAGGTGAATTGCTTGATTCGGTGGATTTTGAACAGCTAAAGGAAAAATTGTATAAAGAGCTCGGCAGACAGGTTACGGACTTTGAAATTATTTCTTATGCCTTATATCCTAAGGTATTTATGGAATACATTAAAACGGATGAACAGTATGGAAATATCTCAGTACTTGATACACCAACATTCTTATATGGAATGCGATTAGGTGAAGAAATTGAGGTAGAAATTGAAACTGGGAAAACACTAATTGTTAAGCTAGTTTCAATCGGTCATCCTCAAGCGGATGGAACGAGAGTTGTCTATTTTGAGTTAAATGGGCAGCCGCGAGAGGTGTTCATAAAGGATGAAAGTATTAAATCTACCGTTATTTCTAGGTTAAAGGCCGATCCGAAAAATGAGCATCAGCTTGGTGCGTCGATGCCTGGAACAGTGGTTAAAGTTGTCGTGGAAAAAGGCGAAAAAGTGGTGAAGGGTGATCATTTAATGATCACCGAGGCGATGAAAATGGAAACAACAGTTCAAGCGCCGTTTTCAGGGGTTGTGAAAGATATTTATGTTGCGAGCGGCGATGCAATATTAACCGGTGACCTTTTACTTGAATTAACGAAAGCATAAAAAAAGTTGCTAGGGATTTTAAATTCCCTAGCAACTTTTTTTACTGGTTATTTCTTATCGATCTAGAATATAACAAAAGGAAATAACTTAAAACCCCAAACAAGCAAGTAATAAAGAACGCGTGTAAGAGGGCAATATACAGATTTAAACTGGTGAAAATAATCAGTGCGCCAGCAATCACTTGTAAAGTAACTAGGATGAAGGAAATAATCCAACCCCAGTAAAGCACTTTTTGCTCTTTATAATGACGGACTGTCAAAATTAGGATATACGTAATCCAAATAAAGATCAGGCCAGCAGCTGCACGGTGCCCCATTTGCACCCATTCATACAAGTTAGATGGCAGGGCTGGAACGTCATTTAAACATAATGGCCAATCTCGACAAACAAGACTAGACTTAGTATGGCGCACAAGTGCCCCAGTATAGATAACAAGATAACTATAAATCGAGACACCGATAATATGAAATCCCATTCGTTTATCGATAAAAAGCTTTTCTGCATTGAATTTCTTATCAATTTCAAAAATTAATAGTGTTAATAACAAAACCGCTGCAAAGGAGATAAGTGAAATACCGAAATGTAAGGCTAGTACAAAGCTTGACTGTCCCCATTTTACAGCCGCTGCTCCGATTAATGCTTGTAAAAGTAAAAAGAAGAAGGAAAGGAATCTAAATGGTGGGAAATTCTTGATCTCTTTTTGGATATAGCAGAATTAATCGGACCAAGTCTTGTTAGGTCTATTCGTTCAGCCATTAAATTTCTGGAACATCATTAATAGGATTATTTTAGGAGCTCTTAATGATAGCTTTATTACTGAGAAAAGTAGTAAAAAAATAAAGATTAAGTTCTTCAATAATGAAAGGAGAAATAAATATGGACAATATCAATAAAGAACAACTAGAAAATAATTTCCCCAATATTGGTAAGCCTGCTACAAGAGCTCTTACCAATGCTGGCTACTATAAACTTGATCAATTGACAAAGGTAACGGAGTCAGAAATTTTGAAGTTACATGGTGTTGGACCGAAAGCGGTGAGAATACTGAATGAAGCACTTAAAGAAAAACAATTAACTTTTGCTGGAAAATAAAAAAGCTCTGAACTCTGTTTTCTAAAGAGTCCAGAGCTTTTTTTATAATAGAATCTATTCTGGTTTGTTGAAGTACACCGTAAGTCTGATAGGATGATTTAATATTTATCCTCGAGAAGTGGTTAGTAGTGTTGATTTGGGAGGGGAATAAGGATGGAAAGTTGAATATATATAGAATATAATCTCTTAAATCAAAAAAAATGAATATTTTGTTTAAAATAATATTCTAAGAAAAAAGGGGTACAAATATGACTGTTATTCCAAGACCAGCATCGACAATTGTTTTATTGGATCATTCATCCAGGGTCTACTTGACCAAAAGACCAAAAACGATGAAATTTTTTGGCGGATTTTATGTTTTTCCAGGGGGTGCAGTAGAAAAGGGTGACTATGCGCTTGACTTTGAGTACATAAAAAATGGGATACGAAATGAGTCATTTGATGCTGCTTATTATGTAGCTGCAGCAAGAGAATTATTTGAAGAAGTTGGTGTTTTACTGGGTAGTACAGACGACGGGTCTGACTTACAATTAAATAAAGGAACAGCAATAGAATACCGTCGTCTACTTTTAGATGGGGAAATTTCATTTTTACAATTGCTAAAACAGGAAGGACTTCATCTTAATCTTGATAATATAACCTTTTTCGGACATCTCGTCACACCGAAAGAGAAACCGATTCGTTTTGATACACGGTTTTTTATTACTCAATTGCCAAACGGCCAATATCCAAATCCAGATGTAAATGAAGTAGATGAAGCCAATTGGTTTTCTCCACAGGATGCTCTATCAGCTTATCAAAGTGGAAAGATATCCTTGGCTCCACCTACGATTATAGCGCTTAGGACAATTATGAATTCACAAAATGGCACCACTTTAATGATGCCAGATTTGCAAACAGCTAAAAAATGGTTTGAATAATACTACGATCTTATGAAATATAAGGAATCGTGTAGTGATACTGAACCTTCTTTCATCAATTTAATGAGGTGTGCCTCGGTTGTTCTTTTCGCAACCTCAAATACACTTGGGTGAGGAAGTTTATCATAAATCATTTGTGTCAAATTGACTGCAGTTAATTGATTATGCTTTTTAAGCAGTGAAATAATTTGATTTTCTCGATATAATCTCCGATTTAAGACGAATTCAATATGGTCATATGGATTTAAAACCCATTTACCATGACCCGGTCCAATTTTACTCAATCTTAATTGTTTTAAGCGATTTAAAGTTTGAAAATAGTCTGTCATATCTCCATCTGGAGGACCAATCCATGATGTTCCTTCCGCAACAATATTATCTCCAGCGATGAGCACTTGTTTGGATCGAATATAGAGGTTTAAATGACCCGCTGTATGACCTGGGGCATGAATAATCGTAATTTCTTCATCAGCTATTCTAATAATATCCTCGTCGTTTAAAAAGGAAAGATTGTCCCATGGTGAAATAGCAGCAAGTGTCGCTTGTCCTTCAAGATGATGACAATAAACAATCGGTGACCAATCCAATAATTGGCGGACACCTGGTGCATGGTCTGGATGTGAGTGCGTAAGAATAATAGAGTTCGGTGTTGCAAGACCGTTTACTTTTATCGCTCTTTCTAATTCTATTCTCGTGTCTTGTTGATCATATCCGGCATCAACTAGTAAGCTTTCCTTCTCGTTTCCAATTAAATAGCAATTTGTGGTTGTATGCGGTAACAAAGTTGGTGTTGAAATAGGAACACGAATGATTTTTATCTTATTTGCCACTTTTAGCATCCTTTCATCCATTACGATGGCCCTTAATTAAGTATAACTATCATATTCATCATGAAAACATGAAATTCCTGCTCAATTTTAGATAAGGAAAAATCTACTTATTTAAGTTAAGTAAAGTAAAGGCCGTCGCTTGCTATTTAGGTGTGATATGGGTGAATGGCTGAAAAAACATGAAAAGGGCATGCTCCATATACAGAAGGCAGTCTTCATTTCTAAAGGGCATGGTAGGGATGTGAGTGATGACTTTCCTTACATGTTGAGTCGAAATTGGATTCAGAGTATCGAGGATACCTCAGATATTTGTATCTTTTGAGAAAATCATAGGAACAATGTAAACCGCATAAATTGTATGGTTACCAAAACCATCCAGTAGTAGCACAACGATTAATTGACTGGATGAATGGCAAGTAAGATACAATATTAAAGGAGGGAATCAAGATGGAGGAACAACAAATGAGCTATGGACTGCTAGTGCGTCCAAGAGGGTTGGATGAAACAAACTCACCCTACGATTGGTATAAAAAGATGCGAAAAAACTCTCCGATTTCTTTTGATCCAGAACGGAATTGCTGGGATGTATTTTGTTATGAGGATGTCCAAATGGTCTTACAAAATTATAAGCATTTCAGTTCAAAAAGAAATGGAAATGTTCAAACTTTGCTAGATTTGGATCCTCCAACCCATCGAAGATACCGCAATCTTGTAAGTCAGGCATTTACCCCAAGAGCCATTCAAGAACTTGCACCGAGAATAACGGCTATTACACACGAATTATTAGCATCGCTAAAAGGAAAACGCGAGATAGATATTGTAGCAGATATCGCTTATCCCCTTCCTGTTATCGTGATTTCTGAAATGCTCGGAGTACCGAGCCAAGACCGAGACATCTTTAAAAAATGGTCTAATATTCTTGTTTCAGGAACACGAACCCTATCTCCTAATGTAATGAACAAGTTATTTGCTAAGCAAGGAAAAGCAACCCTTGACCTACAAACATACTTTCAGCAAATAGTTGCCAAAAGGCGGCTTGACCCAACAAACGATATAGTATCCACTTTAATTACTGCAGAAGTAGATGGTGAGAAATTAAACATTGAAGAGTTATTAAGTTTCTGCCTTCTCCTTCTTGTTGCAGGCAATGAAACAACTACAAATCTTATTACAAATACAATGCTTACTCTGTTTGAGCATCCGGATATACTTAATCAATTATATAGAGACAATTCCCTTATACCTGCAGCCATTGAAGAAGCCCTGCGCTATTCTTCTCCTGTTCACAGCATGAATCGCTTCATCACTGAAGATATGAATATAAAAGGGATGAAACTGAAAAAAGGGCAAGAAGTCATGGCTTGGATTGGTTCTGCTAATCGAGATGAAAGCGTATTTGACAGACCAGATGTTTTTGACATCAATCGCTCCCCAAATAATTATCTATCTTTTGGAACAGGTGTTCACTATTGTCTGGGATCACAGCTTGCAAAATTGGAAACGAAAATATGCATTACAGAGATGCTAAAGACGTTACCGGATATGAAATTGGATACAACCAAAAAGCTTCGTATTATACCTAGTACGTTTGTATACGGATATAAAGAGCTTCCTGTCATTGTAGGATTAGAATAAAAATTGATATAAATGAGAAAAAAGCAGCTTCCATTTTTAGTCGTTAGTAAGCGATTATTAAAAGATTAATGTAACTTATCACATCTTATTGGGATCTCGAAAAAGCTGGTAATAACAGCTCAAAAAGCATTTTACAATCAAAAAATAGAGAAATGAAAAAATAATTTGGTTATTTGAGCTAGAACCTGTCCTGTTAAATTGATATGGTAGAAGTCATTAATCCTTTGTGAGTGGATATCCTTTAATGGGTATCCACTTATTTTTTTAAATAGATCAAATGCGATACCCAATTTAACTCTGTAAATGTTAAACATAATCTTTGTTATTTAGC
>NZ_JBALOS010000284.1:0-2063 GCF_036962765.1 Neobacillus drentensis | reverse complement strand
ATATTTTATGAGTTCTTTGAATGGATATACGAATGGATGAAAAAACTATAGTCATTAAATTTAATCTGTGAAGTAGAAAAAGGAGACACACTGTATTATGCATAAATGGAAAAATCGGGAGGCTATCGAATGAGAAGGATCAATCCAGGCTCCATCATGTCTCACATTAAGTATGGGAATCTAAAAATACCAAAGAGTATTCAATGTGAGTGCCCGGGATGCAGAAATACAACTGAATTTATGCTTAATGCAAACTACCAGAGCAGTAAGAATGGCATGGTAAGTGAGTGTAGTTGTCCATCATGTAAAAAATCAGCAAGTTTTTATCATTATTCCTAAGGAAGTTCTAGATGAACAAGGCGAATATGCTGATACTTATATTTATGACCTTCAAGCTTCCAAACATCCGATTAATCAATTAGAAACACTACCCAATATCCCCAAGGACCTGATCAGGGCATACCGTTCAGCAATAAATGTTTATCAAGCTAGAGAAAATTCAGCTACTGCCGTTATGTCAAAAAGAGTGATTGAAAGTATCCTAAAGCATTTTCTCGGTGAAAAAAGTAAGGCACAGCCATTGTCTCAACAGCTTGAAATCCTACCGAATCATGTTGATTTGGCAAAGCCTATTCAATCCCTTAGCAATTTATTGGGAACTGATCATTCCCTACATCGGATGCTTGAATTGGAAACTGAAATGGATTACGAGACGACCTCGTTATTAATGGACTTATTAGAAAGCTTAATTGAGTATCTTTTTGTCCTGCCGGGGAAAATCGAAGTCACCAATAATAAAATAGCAAAAAAATTCAATTAGCAAAGTAAGAAATGTAAAACAGTTTATCCTTATTTTAAGCTGGTGGAAAATTTAACTTGGGTATTGGGGCAAATTAATTCAAAAAATGGCATGCCAACCTGTTGTCAGTTTGCACGCCATTTTCGTTACCTATTTATCTACTTTGCCATTCAAAATGGAACCCTATATTAAGCCATATTCATGCTTTTAAATTTAGTAACATTCTTTACAAACTCTTCTTTTCCATCAATAAGCTTAAACACTCTAGCTTCATCAAAATGTACAATCTTACCCAACCGTAATTCACCATCTCTATAACTTCTAGCCAATGAATTAACTAAAGTCTTCTTAGTAGCTCCTTGGTGGTAGGACCTTCCAATAAACACACCTTTAAAATACTTGTAAACCATATAAGTATCAAACATGATTTCAGCCCCCAAATAAGTATTTACTCACTCTATATGAAGGGCTATTTAGCCCAACCATTACATTTCATATTCAATCATTACAGTACCTGATTCTATTGATAAACATCTGTATCTGTAACACCAAAAGTATTTTCAACTGCGCTAAGATGAAATGGCTTTTGCCCATGAGGTATACTAACATGGATTCATGCAGGTGTCTGTGAATGTTTTGTAAACTTTTTCACAAGGATTCAAACAAACAAGGAAAAAAAGCCTATGAAAGTGAAACAATAAGTAGAATAGCAGAATAGAAGAAACTGGGGAACAGTTCTTTTTATATACCTAAGAAAGATAAACTCCTTCACACAAAAAAGGCTATAAAATCACCGAAATTGCAAAAAACGCCTTCAAAAATCAAATTTGAAGGCGTTTTTTTGACGTTTCGCTCTAAAAATGTCCTCAAAAATGAAATAAGGGAATTCGCTTTACCCCGCCAATCTCGATATCGTAGAAGTACTGAAACGAGGGCTTTCACATAAAGCCCTCGCAAAGGACAAGGTGATGAAAGGGTGTCATAAAAGATTCACATTCTAATGAAAATCTTATGACCTTTTTCTTCATTTATTTCTATATCAAATATGAAGGAATTTTACTAGAAGAAAGGCAGTGGTTGAAGATGGCAAAATATAGAATGGTACGTACTGATTTTTGGAAGAATCCGGTTGTTTCAGAAGAGATGAGCCCCGAGGACAAATACTTTTATCTGTATCTTCTTACCAATCCACATACGACCCAAATTGGCATCTATAAAATTACCAAAAAACAAATGGCTTTTGATTTGGGGTATTCAATTGAGA
>NZ_JBALOS010000283.1:6145-7644 GCF_036962765.1 Neobacillus drentensis | reverse complement strand
AAATAAATATGTATAGATTTGTACCGTCTTGGAAGATTTGCAAAGTTTACAAGTAGAAAACTGGAAAAAAGGGGGATTAAATAGGATGATTTCAACTTTACGGAGCCCGAAAACACTTGATCTGGAGGATATTCATCAAATTTACCAATCGGCTTTCCGTGGTGATATAAATGATAAAGTCGGGGATGTGTTATGTATAGGACGATAATCGAGCCGAGAGTATCCGAGACATAGTGAAAATCTTCGGCAAAAGAGGGATAATGAGGACCGAAACTGAGAAAAAATATAAGCAAAGTCACCAATAGAGCGTATTGATGACCTATAAGGCTGTCCCCACTGGGAACAGCCTTTTCTTGTTAATATCCTTTTGCGGTATAATATTTTACAGGTTCTTTACTCGATGCCATTAACTCAGAAAAAATGGTCCCTGTCAGACTATGTGACCCTTGGGCGTCTAATCCTGCTTCCCACAACATCATCCCGCCAAAGCCGTGATCAAGAGCTAATCGTGTTTTCTTTTTCATCATCGGTCCGCCGTTATAATGGTAGGTTGTTCCATTCATCTTCACGGTGTCCTTTCCGGCATTCGCAGGGTTCTTGTTAATGATCGCAGCAAATGAAACCTGCTTGATTTTAGGATTTTCTGGTTGGGCATAAAACGGAACGCCCAAAACCAATTTTTCTTTTGAAAGGTTTTTAGAATCAAATAGATTAGTCCAATAGTTTACGATTTTCTCAGTAAATGGATAAGGTGATAAATTAGCAGCATTGTAGCCGCCGTCCCACTGACCATCATAGGCCATGATATTGACATGGTCGACATACTGGAACATCGTTGGTTCATATTGAATAAAGCCAACTTCCGTTAACGTAACAGCATGAATTTTTGAATATACGGCAACAGACAGCTCCTTCTTTTTCGGGTGAAGCTGTGCACTTAACTCTTTCGCGAAGGCAGCCAGATTTTTTGCATCTGCTGTTGTGCGAGGGTGTTCAAAATCGATATCTATCCCATCTAGCTTTTCGCGGACTGCGATATTAGTAAGCTCTTTAACTAGCTTTGCTCTAGATTTAGGATTAGAAATCGCTGGTTTAAAATAGTTATAGGATTCTCCGCCCTTAATGTGGTACCATCCACCAATTGCAAGGATTACTTTCGTGTCATGCTTTTCTGCTTTGGCAACAACCGTTCTAAGGTTTTTTAAAGCGGTATCACCATTAAATAAGACTGTTCCATCTTTAGTCGGATGAACAAATGAGAAAATGACATGGGATAATTTTGAATAATCCACAATGTTAGGATCACGATAATCCTGAACATAACCAATGAGTACCTTTGATGATGCATTTTTTACATTTGGTAGTTCTTTTGCGTTTGGCATAATGGCCGATTTAGGTGCATCTTCTATAATTAGCGTACTTGGACGCTCATGCTTTTGATTATTTGAAGAGAAAAAGACTCCTGTGAATATTCCTCCTATAAAGGTAACGGCAATTAC
>NZ_JBALOS010000283.1:0-6136 GCF_036962765.1 Neobacillus drentensis | reverse complement strand
TTTGTTCATAGTTTGTGTTCCTCCTTACAAATTCTCACATAGAAAATTGTAACAGAAAAAGGGAGGAAGGACGGATGGTAATATCCACCTATGCAGGAATTGCATCCTTTGGAAAGTGAAAAAATTTGAACTTCCTTGTCTGTTTTTGCTATAATAATAAGGTTAATGTTAAAAACCTAGGGTTTTTTATATATAAAATTGTAAGGTGGTAACCATGAATCAAGACTATAGAGTGTTATTGTATTATAAATATGTATCCATTGAGAATCCTGAAGATGTAACCCAGGAACATCTTAATGTCTGTAATGAACTTGGCCTCAAAGGCCGGATTATCATTGCAGCTGAGGGAATTAACGGCACGGTGTCAGGCACCATTGAACAAACTGACTCGTATATGAAATATATGAATGAACATCCACTATTTGCAGGGACTATTTTTAAAATTGATGAAGCGACTGAGCATGCTTTTAAAAAAATGAAGGTACGGTTCAGACCGGAACTTGTCACGTTGCGTTTGGAAGATGACGTCGATCCGAATTTGCAAACAGGGAAACATTTGAAACCAAAGGAATTCTTTGCGGAAATGCAAAAAGAAGATACAGTTGTCATCGATGCGCGAAATGATTATGAGTATGATCTAGGTCATTTTAGAGGGGCTTTAAGACCGGATATTCTTAACTTCCGTGACCTGCCACAATGGATAAGAGAAAATAAGCAGGAGTTTGATGGAAAAAAGATTCTAACCTACTGTACAGGCGGGATTCGCTGCGAAAAATTCTCCGGCTGGCTGATTCAAGAAGGCTTTGAAGATGTATCACAGCTTGAAGGCGGGATTGTCACTTATGGTAAGGATCCTCAAGTACAGGGAGATCTATGGGATGGTCAACTCTATGTGTTTGACGAGCGAATAAGCGTTCCTGTTAACCGTAAAGAGCATGTCGTTGTTGGGAAGGATTTTTACACGGGTGAGTCATGTGAACGCTATGTGAATTGTGCCAACCCAGAATGTAACCGAAAAATTCTTTGCTCAGAAGAGAACGAACATAAGCACTTACGCAGCTGTTCACATGAGTGCCGCGTTCACCCACGCAACCGTTATGTTGCCCAGCACGGTTTAAGTGAAGATGAGGTCAAAGAAAGATTAGCCGTTATTGAGAAAGAATTAGCAAGATAATTATTTAAAGCAAGCAGGTCATTTCGGTGGCCTGCTTTTTTATGTTCTCCTTTTTTAAGGTTTGCCAATAGGAATTTGAGAATATATTGATTATGATAGAGAATAGATACGGTTTGCATAGAGAGGAGAGGAATAATTAATGGTGAGTTATACCAATCGAAATGAAGTGCCCGTTCATGAAAAGTGGAATTTAGATGATATTTATTCAGATCTCAACAAATGGGAAGAGGATTATCTGAAGATTCAAGAAATAGCTGCTAACCTGAAGAAATATGATGGAACCATTCAAGATGGGAACATATTGTATCAATATCTCAATCAGCGAGAAGAATTATCTTTTCTATTCAACAAAGTTTATGCCTATGCGATGTTAAGAGTAGATGAAAATACAAGGGATACCGCCTCACAGTCTTATTTAGACCGAGCGAAACAATTGAGTGTAAAAGTTAGTGCTTCCACCTCCTTCTTTATGCCTTATTTATTAAGCCTGGATGAAGAAACATTAACAGGATACATAAAAGCGGAAAAGAAGCTGGACTATTTTGCAGAGGATCTATGGGAGTCGTTCCGTTACAAGCAGCATGTATTAACGAAGGAACAGGAAGCAGTCCTATCCCAATTAGGGGAAGCCCTCTCGGCACCGGGTAACATTTTTGGGATGATGAATAATGCAGATATTAAATTCGGGGAAGTGACCAGTGAGAGCGGTGACCGTGTCGAACTAACCAGGGGAATGTACTCCAAATTAATAGAAGATACGGATCGTGAAAAACGAAGAGAGGCCTATAAGGCATATTATCAGCCCTACCTGCAATTAAAAAATTCAATTGCTTCAACACTTTCAGCGGCCATCAAAAATAATGTGACAACGGCTAAAATCCGTCAATATTCTTCAGCGTTAGAAAAATCTCTGTTTGGAGATAACGTACCAAAAGAGGTATATGAGAATCTCATCATAACAACGAAACAAAATATCAGTCCACTCCATCAATATTCAAGGATTCGCAAGGAAAAATTGAAGCTTGATGAACTTCGTCAATATGATATGAGTGTCCCGCTGGTTAATGGAGTTAAGCAAGTCATTTCATACGAGGAAGCCTATGACACGATGTGCAAAGCGTTAGCCCCACTTGGAGAAGACTATGTCAATATCCTGAAGGAGTTTAAAGAGGCTCGTTATCTAGATGTGAGAGAAACACCTGGGAAGCGGTCAGGTGCTTACAATCTGGGGGTGTACGGCGTCCATCCTTATATCCTTTTAAATCATCAGGATGATTTGGACAGTTTATTCACATTGGTCCATGAATGCGGGCATGGTGTCCACAGCCGGTTGAGTTCACAGTATCAACCGCAAATAACTGCCAGGTACAGCATATTTGTGGCAGAAGTGGCATCAACCGTTAATGAAGTGCTATTAATTAATTATTTATTAAACAATGAGAAAGACCCTGATGTTCGGAAACATTTAGTGAATCATTTTATCGATCAATTTAAGGGTACGTTTTTTACACAGGTGATGTTCGCCGAGTTTGAAATGAAAACACATGAAATGGCAGAAAAAGGAATGCCGCTTAATGTAGAAGTCTTTAACCAAACCTATGAGACATTATTCAGGGAATACAATGGCGATGAGGTCGTCTTCGATGAGGAAGTAAAATTCGGCTGGTCAAGAATTCCTCATTTTTACCGCCCCTTCTATGTTTACAAGTATGCAACTGGATTTGCGTCAGCGATCCATTTGGCGACAAAGATTCTTGAAGGTGATCAAGAGACACTTACTTCCTATTTAGAATTCTTAAAGAGCGGCAGTTCGGATCATCCGCTTGAATTGTTAAAGAAGACCGGCGTCGATTTAACGACACCATACCCAATTGAAAATTCACTGAATCGGTTTGGTGAATTAGTAGAAGAGTTTTCACAAATTTAAAATAATCAACGCTCAAAACCCATGGTATTCTTCTTCTTAGAGGCGGCCATGGGTTTTATTTTTTATAGAGTATTAAGTGTATTTATTGTAAAATAAGAAAAATTAGGAATATTAAAGGGGTCATTGGGATTATGAATAGTAGAAAAGACAAAAAACAAGGAAGGAAGAAAGCATTTCTACCTTTCCTCATCCTTGTAGTTATTTTGCTTATTGCTGGTGGTTTTTACTTGAACAGCAGTTTGATAGAAGAGAAAACTGCTTCGAAAATCTCCAACAATATAGAAAAAGCGGCTGAAAAGGTAAAAAAAGAAGAACCAATGCAAGAAACGAAACCAGAAATCAAACCTGAAATTAAACCAGAACAAGTCAAGGAAACAACCATTAAAATAAGTGCTGCCGGTGATTTCACGCTTGGTTCGGATGAATCGTTTAATTATAGTTCTTCCTTCATCAAAGCAGCTGCTGACAATGGACTGCCGTATTTTGTTGAAGGCTTGGATAATATCTTTTTAAATGATGATTTCACAACGGTCAATTTAGAAACGACACTAACAAATGCGACCAAAAAAGCGGTAAAAACATTTCGCTTTAAGGGTGATCCATCCTATGCGGAAATTCTCAAATTAGGTGGAATTGAAGCGGTAAATCTAGCAAACAATCATATCCATGATTACTTAGATAAAGGCTATCAGGATACCATTACGTCATTAAAAAATCAGAATATCGGTTACTTTGGGTATGATCATAAATATATTACAACCGTAAAAGATACGAAAATAGGTGCACTTGGATATGAGGGTTGGTCAGACACATCGGAAATACGCAGTCAAGTGGCGAATGATATTAAAGAGCTGCGAGCACAAGGTGCGCAAATCATTCTCGTTCATTATCATTGGGGAAGTGAACGGCATTATGTCCCTGACAGTTCCCAAAAGTCGTTAGCCCGATTTACTATCGATAGTGGTGCAGATCTAATTCTAGGTCACCATCCTCATGTTGTCCAAGGAATTGAAGAATATAAAGGGAAATTTATTGTGTATAGTCTTGGCAACTTCATGTTTGGCGGGAATAGAAATCCAAGTGACAAGGATACGTTTGTTTTTCAACAAACCTTCCATTTGAAAAATGGAGTTCTCTCCGATACGAAGGAAATCAACGTTGTTCCATTTTCAATATCTTCTGTTTCCTCAAGGAATGATTATCAGCCGACGTTATTAACCGGCTCTGAAAAGGAAAGAGTTAAGCAAAAAATCATCGACGCATCAAATAAAATCAAAGGCTCTGATTGGCTTGTTTATGAAAATAATGATCCGGTCGTAAAAAAGGAAAACTAAATATAAACAAAATAAAGGGACAGTCAGCACTGTCCTTTTATTTTACTCCACAAGAAAGATTGTGAAATATTGTACTTAAGCTAAAGGTTGCTCAACCCGATATGGTTTTACCAAAAAGGTTTTGTGTATAATAGAGGCAGTAAAAGTTTGAACACAAAATAGGGAGATTATATGGCGGTCAAATACAAAGAAATTGCAGATGGTTTAGAACAAGAAATTCATGATGGGCAATTTGATCATACGAAGAAGTTACCGACTGAAGATGAGTTGATAAAAAAATTTGAAGTGAGCCGAAATACGATTCGAAAAGCAATTAATCAGCTGGTCAATCGCGGGCTAATCTACCAGGTGCAAGGCAGTGGCATGTTTTTACGGGAAAAGTCTGAAACGGATTATATCAATTTAGGCAGCCTTAGAGGATTAACAAAAGATTTGACTGCCAAAAACATTGAGACGAAAATTTTGGCCCTCGATGTGATTGAAGCGGATGAAGTTATCGCGAAACCATTGCGTTGTGAAGTGGGGGCTAAACTTTATTATATAAAGCGGCTGCGAATCGTCGACAATGAACCTTTTTCCATTGAAATAAGTTACTTTAAAAAAAATATTGTGCCCTATTTAAATGAAGATATCGCATCGAGCTCTATTTATAGTTATCTTATTGATGACCTGAGGTTACAAATTGGTTTCGCTGACAAAGTGATCAACTGCGAAAAAATCGATGAAGAGAGCGCGAGGTTGCTGCATGTTCATCCGATAGATCCAGCATTGATTATTGAAAATACTGTTTGCTTAACGAACGGAACCATCTTTGAATTATCTAAATCATTATTTCATTATCAAAAAGCAAAAATCTTAAATCGAATTAATTTTAAATAAAAACCGGAAAAGACTTCGCGTCTTTTCCGGTTTTTTGCGTGGGCCCAAATTGTTTTTTAACTTACTCGTATGTGACATGCGCCCCACATCATACATTTTTAAAAAGGAATTCATTGTACTTCATAACGAATTTCACCAAACTAACGCACCTGCTGCTAGAAATTGGGAAGAGCAAATGAAAAAACAGGAGGGGCTGAGTATGAAATTCACGATACAGTATATTCCTCTGGACAAAATCAAACCTGGACTATCGATGAAAATTACAGAGCACCTTAAGAAACTTCAGAGAGTTATGTGGGACTGCATGTTTGTTTTAGTAGTCAAAAAAAATCGGAAGGATGGCAGTTACATTATTGTTAGCGGGCAAGATCGATTTGAATCCCTTAAAAAACACACGAAAAATATTTATGCGCCCTGTATTGTCGATAAAAGTAGTCGTTCACCTGGAATGATATCGTGGTTTCATCGATTTCGGAACAAACAACCTCTTGATGACTTTCCTTTGATGCCGGCCAGCTGGCCAATCGTTCGCTCCTTTTTAAAACAAGAACCTCGTTTTAAACATCTTTCCCGTTCCGAGCAAATAAGAGTGCTGCTTATAGCAGCCCATTACAAAAAAACGGTGATTTATTCCATGAAAACAACTGTAAATGATATTCTAAGAAGTAAAAATTGATTCTTTTAGAAAACCGTAATGCCGCCCGATTTTACTACATAATGAAGCGAAATCGGGCATCCCGTTCCAAAACTCAAAAATAGGGTGCACTGTCATGGATTGTTTTTGATGAAATTTGGGAGTGATGGATGTTACATAATGTGGTA
>NZ_JBALOS010000282.1:9771-10582 GCF_036962765.1 Neobacillus drentensis | reverse complement strand
AATCCCGTGCAAAAGGAATAGCTTCACTTTTACTATCAGAAATTGATAAATACTGTGAAAAGAAGGATTTTGATTTTTTACTTTTATTTGCCGACAATAAGACATTGTATTTAAAGAACGGCTACAAATCTGTTAAGAACAAATGTAAATGGTTGAAAATCGATGACAGAAATCAAACTATACTGGGCATAGGCTATGAAGAAAGAAGTGAATTGATGATTAAGAAAATTGGTATAAATGAATGGACTGAAGGAGACTTAGATTTTCTAGGTTATCTCTATTAAATAAGAGGGCGTTTCCAATTAAAATCAACATTTATAGGTTNNGAACAAACTATTCATTGATTTTGTTCAAATAACGGGGTGCTAGAGTTGAAGGTCATTGTCTCTGATCTTACTCGTATCACACGCAGAACACTAGATTTATTTACTTTAGTCGAAATCATTAAAGATAAAGGGGCTGCATTGAAATCTTTAAATGATACATGGCTACATACCACAAGCGATAATCCTTACAGTACATTCTTGCTTTCGGTGATGGGTGGAGTTAACCAGTTAGAACGCGACCTTATTAAAATGCGTCAGCGTGAAGGCATTGATTTGGCCAAAGAGAGGAGAAAGTATAAGGGACGTAAAGGAAACTGAGCTTGTTCAACTAATGCATGCGTTAGTTTAATAAGAGCAGTTCTTGACGCCTAACCAGGCGTTTTTATTTTTGTGTGATACAGAACACCTGTTTGTTTATAATAAAGATGATGAAATCAAGGAGGTGACCTATATGGCAATACGAGATCGAGGTAAATTAAAATGGC
>NZ_JBALOS010000282.1:6644-9745 GCF_036962765.1 Neobacillus drentensis | reverse complement strand
ATTCATGCCGTTAGCATTCGAGATGCACCGAGCGATGTTTAAGGGTCAGGAGGGTATGGCAAAGCAGAAAAAAGACGAATACGAAACCGAGGAATTTGACCAGCACAATGCTTACGCAATGGTTTTTGTTTCTGTTGCAATGAGTATAACGGTCAATAACTCCTACACTGGCACATAATAATCTTTATAAGCAAACAATCTTTAAAGCATTATAAAAATCATTTACTAGGCGCAGCTAATTGATTCTTTGATTGAATTAAAGTAAGCAACATAAACTATTGACCGATTTTGATAAGGATGAAGATAATGAACATTATGATTGAAATTCATTATAAGACTGACATTAAATCAGTACAGTATAACTCCATCCCGTTAAAGGGCAGAAAACCTGAACAAATTGCTCTCCAGTGGTGGAAACAGATCAAAAAAGAAATGTCTTATCGGGCAGAATTAGAGAAAGTTATTGTGGACGGTGATAAGGATATTACCGAGTTAGTGAAGGAATTGGAGAAACAAGATTTGAAAAGGATAATGAACGATAATTTACCCTTTTAAGCCCTCTCGATGATTGAGAAAGGTTTATTTTAATTCACAATTTCGCAACAAGCAATCTGTCAATTTTTGTCTAATACACACATATAAACTAATAAGGTGTGAGGCAAAGATGTGCTTTTTGATAAAGGAAAACTTATTAAATTAAGAATTTATGATCACGGCGATTGCTACATGGCTATGGCAAGCACCAAGGATTGCTCACTTTGGAACTGCTATGGTACCACACGAGAAAGGGCGAAGGAAATGGCATTGTTTAGGCTGAATTAAGCGTTAGAGGAAGATATAAAAGAATTAAATGTAATCTTACAAGGAGAAGGGTATACGTTTTACCGAGAAAAGTAATGATGTTAACTTCCTTTCTAATGATAAAGGCTTTTTAGTAAGGTCTATAAAAGACTGGAATTGATTTTCTTGTTAAACTAACGGAGCAGGATAGATTAACAAGATACCTTCCATCTGTTTAATTGAGTGCCAGCTCATGTTATAATGAGTAACTTAGGAAAATTACTACTTTTACTTATAATTTAACGGATGCCAAGAAAAGCCTCCGAATAGCGATCAAATATGGAGGTGTAAAAGAATGAATAAACGATGGACGATTGGTAAAATTAAAGATTTTGTTGAGAAAAATTCGGAAAGTAAGTTGCTAACGACGGAATATCACGGTTTTTCTCAAAATTTACTATTTAAATGTGAATGTGGTAGCAACTTTGAAAAAACATTTACGAAATTTAAAAATAATAACCATCGTAAATGTGACGTGTGCCAACCGCCAAAAGCGTCTCGATAACGTATAGCGAATAAACGAAGTGCCGATTTCTATTAAAGAGAAGTTGGCACTATTTTTATTTTATAGGGGGAATAAAAGTGGATTTCACAAAGGGGGAGGTTTAGATTCCTTCTTAAACTACCTTGAAAGAACATAATTATCTTTCATTTTCTGTGGTGAAGATCTGCTTTATGGATGGCTAATGGGGGCTATAGTATAAGAAAATAAAATAAAGTTTTCAAGAAGCAATTATGCGCCCGAATAAGGCGCTTTTTTTTATATCTTAAATTGCCCAACTTTCAGCCTAGATTACATATTCTGTAATAGAAAGGATGGAAGGAGGTGGAAATATGTTCGAGAAATTAGAAGTGGCTTGGCAATATATTGCCTATACATTTGGGGTAGGCGCTGCAATAGGATTATTCCTCCTTGCTGATATGTTGACATCCCCAATTAAGCACCGAGGCTATCAAGAGCTTCGAGATGAGATGATGGGTAACTTTTCCTTCAGCTTTGCTAATATCTTCCGAGAAGCTTTTGATAAATCGATATTGTCTGTTGAAAAGACATATAGTGTGCTTACCAATATGTTTTTACCAATGCTTTTTATTATGGTTGCAGCTATTATTCTGCTGATTCTGGAACAACACTTATTAGGGATTGGAGTTATATTAAGGTGTAAAAGAGATTGTGAAGGATTCCACTTAAACTATCCGGTGCAAGAGTTAAAGAACGGTGATCGCTACGGCTCCTTTTTCTTGTTCCACTAACGTGGCAGTTTAGTTAAACAATAATATCATTAAATAGAGGATTTTTAGCTTTCGTAAAGAAAGAGTAAATAATAAGTGGAGAGGGGATGAAAAAAATTTGGAAGTAAGTAACCATATTATTCAGATAAAGCCTTGGGAGGATAAAGACCTTGATTTACTTTTTCGTATAAACGCTCCAGAAATGATGCAGCATCTTGGTGGTCCAGAGAGTAAAGAGCAGATTTTGAAGCGACATAAACGATATCTTGAGCTTGGTAATAGAGGACGTATCTTCAGCATTAAATTGTTATCAGAATTAGAAACAGTAGGTTCTGTGGGTTATTGGAAAACTACAAGGAATAAGGATAGTGTATATGAAACTGGATGGAGCGTTCTACCCTCGTATCAAGGGAAAGGAATAGCTACAAAAGCAGTAAAGTTAGCAATAGAAGAAGCATCTAGTGAGAACAAATATAAATACATTCACGCATTCCCATCGATTGATAATCCTGCTTCTAATGCAATTTGTCGTAAGCTTGATTTTCAGTTTATCTGTGAATGCGAATTTGAATATCCTCCAGGAAGCTTTATGCGGTGCAATAATTGGCGTTATAACTTAATTGGACAATAGCTGATTTTTCAAAAGTGTTTGTGAAGGAATGTACTTAAGCTAACGGGGCAGTTTAATAAGAGTTCTATTTAAAAAGGAACCGCGATTGGCGATTCCTAAGATTATTATTTATTTGCTGCGTTTATGGTACTAAGTGAATTGTTAAGTGCTGTTTTACACTTGTTTACATCAGGATTCGATGAACGAACTGCTGCTAATACAACATCAATTGTTCCATCAATTTTCGTCCATGTAGCGCCATCGATTTTTCGAAGCTTAGGTTCCTGTGTGTCCCATTGATGTTCTAATTCATCTGCCCCTTTTTTCGCTGAAGCAAAGCTATTTTTGTTTACAGCGTTTAGTATATCATTTTCGATTTTTGCAAAATTGTTTAACTGTCCAGATAATGTAGTTTGTG
>NZ_JBALOS010000282.1:0-6552 GCF_036962765.1 Neobacillus drentensis | reverse complement strand
TTCGAAGCTTAGGTTCTTGTGTATCCCACTGATGTTCCAAATTATCAGCGCCTTTTTTTGCTGAAGAAACGTCGTTTTTATTTACAGCGTTTTGCATATCATTTTCAATTTTAACAAAATCGTTTAATTGACCTGCTAATGTAGCTTGCTCTGCAGCACCTTGTGATGCAATATTATTACTGCGCCAGTTATAACCACCTATCCCAACAACTAAGAAAATTACGAGTACAACAATTGTTTGTGTTAGCACATGTTTCTTATTTGCATTTCTTTGGTTTGTTTCTGCTATATCACTTTTAGCATTTGTATCAATTTTTGAAACGGCAAGGAAAACGATGATCGCTAAAATAGCGATAAGAAAAATCACACTCGTAACGGTTGTCCCGAGTCCTAATCCGCCATTTACTTTTGATTGAGATAGGTAATCTCCAATTGACACTCCAAGCGGACGAGTTAAAATATACGCAATCCAGAAAGCTAATACTCCGTCAAGTTTCAAAAATTTATAAGCTAAGAACACAAGAGCAATAATAATAACAACGCCTATTCCTGTGTTAAGATAACCAAAACCAAGTTGTTCGGAATATAAATCGCCGACCGCTGTTCCTAGTGCAAAGGTGAAAAGGATTGTAAGCCAGTAGAAAACCTCTCTTTTTCTAGTAAAAATCGAGTGGATCGATAGTGTTTTTTCACTAAGATACCATAATAGAAAAGTCAGTCCAAGTAGCACCGAGAAAACAGCTGTGCTAACCTCAAGTGGTACGCCCATATTATCTGTCAAGTTATCCGTTACCAATGTTCCAAATACGCTTATAAGAACAACTGTTACCCAGTAAATCGCTGGAACATATTTGCTTGCTTTAAATTGAAAAAACAATGAAATAAAAAATGCAACTCCCATAATAATGGTAGTAAGAGTTAAACCAAGTCCAATGTTGAAATTGATGAAATCAGCAAATGTTTCACCAACAGTTGTACACAAAATTTTGATGATCCAAAAGAAAATCGTCACTTGTGGCACTTTGTTAAGTAAAATTTTCATTTTATTTTGGTTTTCTTGCATATATAATTTCCTTTCTTTAAAGTGGTTCCCCACAACTTAATTTTATTTCTCTCTCTAAATAAGGATACCCATCCAAATTTTATCATTTAGGAAGTCCGCGCAGTTTCTCCCACAATGGTTGCCATAATCTTGACGATTTCAAAAAATATGGTGACTTGTGATTCTTTGCTTATCATTTAACGATCTGAAGGTTGACTATTTCAGTTTGTTCAGAAAATGCTAAGTTTTCTTAAAAAGGAACTCATCTCCATTTCGGAAGTAGTCATTGTTTCCATCGCTTATGTTCATTTGAGATGATGTTAGTCTCTACTTCTCTACTATAATAGAAATTGGGGGGCTATTTATTAAAAACTTATTAAAATTAACTTAAGTGTCTATTAAGTATAAGCTGCATTTTCTTAATGTACTTACGGTCCAGGAGTGTTGAAGAAGGGAAAGTAATTTTTCATACTGGGAGGAGGAAAGGATGAGAAGGGATTACGTGAAGTTATTTTACCAAAAAGGGGAAATATTAAGGTTTTCAAGTCTATCCCAATTTCATTGTTGATGGTATCTCAATATTTTCCTTATATTATCCATTAATGAGGTTTTACAATATTGTAAAACCTCATTAAATTCCTATCGAAAAGTTTGTGAACAAATACACTTATAGTAAAGGGGTGCTTTTGTTTAAGATCTAGGCTGTCATTTTGGTAGCCTTTTTCTTCTTCAACTAACGGAGCAGGAGTTGAAGAAGGAATAATTAATTTCTATATCGAATGCATTAAAAATAAGAAAATGTTGTTATAACCAATAGAAGATTATATAAATAGAAGGCAATTAGGATGCGTAGGGGGAGAATATGGAATCTAAGCTAATTATCATACGAGGAAACTCTGGGAGTGGAAAAACAACGACTGCGAAAAGTCTTCAAAATCATTTGGGTCATGGAACGCTCTTGGTTTCTCAGGATACCGTTCGCCGTGAAATGTTGAAGGTTCACGATAGAGAAGGGAACCTTTCAATTGATTTGATTCGCCAAATCGCAGAATACGGTAAAGATAAATGTGAATTTGTTATTGTGGAAGGAATCTTGTATAAAAATCGTTATGGTGAAATGCTGAATAACTTAATCCAGTTCTTTAACCAAAAGACATATACTTATTATTTTGATTTATCCTTTGAGGAAACAGTCATACGTCACAACTCTAGTCCGAAAAAGATGGAATTCGGAGAAGATTCTTTACGTGCCTGGTGGAACCCAAACGATTATCTTGGCGTAGATGAAGAAACAATACTGACTAATGATATGTCACAGAACGACATATTGAAACTGATTTTTAATCAACTGCAAAAGTAATTATTTCGATTGTTTGAAATACTAATGTTCTTCAACTATAGGGTGCAAGAGTTAAAGATCCAGCTGATAAACTAGCTGGTTTTTCTTATTCCACAAACGTTAGCAGTTTAGTTTGATAAGAAGAAGATATTTTCCCTCTGCCGAAAACATATTTAAGCATTACTTTAAATAGGATTTATGGCTTATTCTTTATTCTATAATCTTTAGCAGATTAGAGGCTTGCGTATACAACGAGCTAAATTTATGATGTAAATGAAAATGAGGTCCAAATGAAGGTGTATGTAGATATTCCATATAAATTACGAGGCATTGGTAAGTCATTAGTACCGAACCATAGCTTTCTACTGTTACAATGAGAGAATGAAAGAATATAACTGTATGTAGAAAGGAGTTCCAAATGAAGATGATTGATGAGTACTTCGAAACAGCAATGGAAGCCTGGAGTATGATGCAAAAGACTTCTGGTGATGAAGGGGCAGAATGGGCAGAAAGATTTGAACGCTACTTTTATGAATTTATCGATGAATTGAAGAAATGGTGGGCAACTCTTCATCCAAAGCCAACAAATATAGATGAGGCTGAGGAGCTACCTGAAATAAAAAAGTGGATGGAGCAAATCCCTGCTCCTGTACAACTAAATTTTCTTACAGAATTAGAGGATATTTTGGATGGATTTGATACAGAACGTTTCGATTAAGAAGTAGGTATGGTGGAAATGTGTTGTGGTACTACCATGAAAGTATAAAACAGTGAAAATCTAAAAATGACAATACTAAAGTAGACCCAGCAATTTAAATTTTTAAAACTAAGCCATAAATTAAACCTCATGTCGCCAATATCAATATGACCACAAAAACCCTACTTTCATTCTCTGTGGTGCATCGACGATTTTTCCGCTGTATGGATGGCTAACGGGTGCTTTTGTTTGATAACAACTTAAATATTGTAGTGGTAAATCATACTATGTTGTTGTAAATAAGTCATTTAGAGGGCTTATAAAAGTAAAAAGGTACAACACTATATCTTAGTGATGTACCTTTTATATATTGTCTGACATTCTATGAAAGTCCTTTGTTTATTCAGTAAGACTTACTTTTTTTCACTTTTAATAAAAACGTCTAAGGGACTTTTCACTGTTTAATATATGAAAAAATGGAGCCGCACTATACGACATCCTCAATATTTAGAAAACGATCCGCCCACTTTTGAAAAAATTTTTCTTCATGAGAAACGAGTAAGACACTGCCTCTAAACTGAACGATTGCATTTTGTAAAGCTTCTTTTGTTTCTGCATCTAAATGATTGGTTGGTTCATCCAAGATGAGGAAATCGCAAGACTTAAGAAGGAGCAGGCATAATTTCACCTTTGATTGTTCACCACCACTTAGTGTCCCAATTGCTTGTGAAGTATGAGTATCCTTCACTCCACATTGAGCCAACCGACTTCGAATTTCCTTCACATTCAATTTTGGGTGAAAATCTGAGATAATTTGGATAGGTGTTTTTGTGCCATCTTCCCATGTTAAATCTTGCTCGAAATAACCAATCTTTACTGATTCCGAAAACCGAAAACTACCTGCTACGGCCGAAATACGTTGAACCAGTGTTTTTAGCAATGTGGATTTTCCGATTCCATTAAAGCCTGTTATCACAAGCTTTTCCCCTCCTAAAACAGAGAAATTTAATTTGGGCAAAAGGGGTTTACCATAACCAACCTCAAGGTCATGTACCTTAAGAGCGATCTGTGCGGAAAGTGGAACATCCTGAAAGATAAAAGTCGGCTTAGTAGTAAAGGTTGGTGGAGCCATTCGTTCCATCCGCTCGAGCTGCTTCCGGCGTCCTTGAGCCATCTTGCTATTTACTCCAGCAATATTTCTTCGAATATATTCCTCCGTTTTTTCAATCTTTTTTTGTTGAGCATCATATTGACGAATATAATCCGCTCGCAAATGCTCTTTTTGACGAAGAAAATCTGAGTATTTCCCTGCATACTTTTTGATCGCTCCAAACTCGATATCACAGATGCAAGATGATATTTTTTCAAGAAAATCGATATCATGAGAAACAACTATATAAGCACCATCGAATCCGGTTAAATAGCTTGCTAACCAGTCCACATGTTCCTTATCGAGAAAATTTGTTGGCTCATCCAACAATAATACATGGGGCTTTTCAAGCAATAGCTTTCCAAGAATCACTTTCGCTCTCTGGCCGCCGCTCAACTCCTGAATGGGGCGATCAATGCCAATTGCATTAATTCCTAAGCCATAAACGACTTTATCGATGAGGATTTCAATTGAATAAAATTCACTCGCTTCAAGCTTCTCCTGATAGTTTGCTGCTTGGTCCATGAGATCATAATTACCTGTAATCGCCATTTCTTGATAGTTATCATTCAGTTTTTTTTCTAGTTCAAATAAATGGGCAAATGCTGTTTTCAAATAATCAATAATTGTTTTGGTTCCACTGATTTCCACATATTGGTCAAGATGGCCAATCCGAATATCCCTTTGCCATTTAATCATTCCGTTATCCGGAATGATTTCTCCCATCAATATTTTTATTAGGGTACTTTTTCCGGCCCCATTTTGTCCTACAATTCCCATATGTTCACCTTTGTATAAATCAAAACTTGCTTTATCATATAGAATTTTGTCTATAAAACTGTGGGTTAGATTTCTGACTTCAAGTAAACTCATCATAATTCCTCTTTTCCTAAAAATAAAAAAAGCAAAGAGAAAGCGTCACAAAAGACGCTAGCTCTTTGCTTTGGTGGTTTTGCTGCATTGATAGATCCAACAAATACTATTTCAATGTGGTGAAAGCTTATTGAAATATCCAAAACAAAGGGCCAGAGACAAAGCATTGTCTCTGGCCCTTTAATCAATTATTCATCGGTAAATAGTCATACGCAAATAAGCATAGTAATACTACACTTTTTTTAGCAAGCTATTTGCCGATGAATAGAGGAAGCAATAGGCTTCCTGATTAAGCTCCGCACAATGCTTCATCGTATACATTTGCACGGAGCTAAGTTTTCTAATAAAAATTCTATGCTGGGTATTCATCATTGAAAGGACCTTCTTTACCATTTATGTTATTATTGCATCACGAGAATATACTCAGAAATGATGACCCCTGCATGATGTTTCAATCGCTTATAGAGTTAAACCACCATCTACAAGTGCAATTGAACCAGTCATATAGCTTGCTTTATCTGATGCTAAGAAAGCCACCATTTCAGCAAGTTCATTCGGATCAGCATAACGACCCATTCTCATATTTGAAATCTCGTCTGGAACGTAACCGCTTTTTTCAAACTGCTCAGCAACACTAGCAGTTAAGGCTGTTTGAACACCGCCAGGGCAAAGCGCATTAATTCGGATTCCTTTTTTAGCATATTCTAATGCAGCACCTTTCGTTAAACCGATAACTGCATGTTTGCTGGCAGAATAAATAGCTACACTATGCTCAGGACGAATTCCTGCAGTAGAAGCCGTATTAATAATCGATCCGCTTCCTTGCTCTTCCATGACTTTTAGGACATATTTCAATCCAAGGAATACTCCTTTTACATTGATGGACATGACTCGGTCAAATTCGGTTTCTTCAACTGTAGTAAAAGGTGCGAACTTTTGAATAACACCTGCATTATTGAAAAATATATCAATGCGGCCATATGTTTCGACTGCTTTATTAACATAGTTTTGCACATCTTCACTTTTCGATACATCGGCCTGAACGAAGATGCCTTCTCCACCTTGCTCTTTCACAAGCTTTAATGTTTTTTCCCCTGTTTCTTTATTAAAATCAACTAAGACAACGGTTGCTCCGTTGCTAGCAAGTTTCAAACTGCTTGCTCTTCCTATGCCACTTCCTGCACCAGTGATAACGGCAATTTTATTTGCTAATTCCATGTTCATTTCCCCTTTGTTTAAGATTTCTTACATCCCCTATTTTATTGCTGATTAAGAATGAATTATTGTATTATTCTACGGAAAATAGTATTTTCTTATTGTAAAATATAAACAGTGTAACCGATTTAAAAAACGGATGGAGTAGATGAAATAGATGGAAATATCCATGGAGGAGTTACAATATATATGCCAGCTTATTTCGGAAGTTCATGGAATACCTGTTTATTATGTCA
>NZ_JBALOS010000281.1:2642-10845 GCF_036962765.1 Neobacillus drentensis | reverse complement strand
GTTACATAATGTGGTAACTCCCTGTTTTAATAATGGCTCATTCATAAAAGAGTAACTTATACGCAAGTGATGATTTTCGTGCTCTACCGGGTAACAAGCTGATCCGGGCAAGAAGGTTAGTTGCTGATTTTTTGCTTCTACTAGCACTTGATTACTATCTAGCCAAGGTGGAAGACTGATCCATACGTTTAATCCCCCCTCCGGGATTTGCCATGATACACCCTCAGGCATATGTTCTGAAAGTAATTCAAGAACTAAATCGCGTCGAATCTTTATTGCCGTTCTCAATTTTTTATAGTGATCGATCATATTTTTCGAGTTGATAAACGATAGAATGGATTTTTGAGTGAGTAATGGACTCCCAAGGTCAGTATTAGCTTTGGCAGCCAACAGTCGATTGAAGACGGTGCCTGAAGCAGCCAATATGCCAATTCTAGAACCTGGTGCCAGTGTTTTGCTTAATCCTTTCAAGTAAATCACATGACCGTTATGATCGATACTTTTAATGGGAGCCGGCGGCTTTTTCGTAAAATAAATCTCACCCCATGGATCATCTTCAATAATAAGGCACTGGATACTTTGTGCAATATCAAGAATTTGTCGGCGGCGTCTAGATGTCATCACAGCACCGGTTGGATTATGAAAAGTTGGAATCGTATAAATGATTTTGGGTTTATGTTTATCACATAAATTTTGGAGGATATCAACGCGCATTCCGTCCTTATCAACCGGCACGGTAAGAATTGTGGCTCCTCTCCCTCGAAATACATCAATTGCTCCTGGATAGGTGGGGGCTTCCATGACCACCACATCTCCCGGCCCAACAAATGTACGAGCAACAAGATCAATCCCTTGTTGTGAACCACTCGTAACTAAAAGGTTCTCAGGAAAAGAAGGAACTCCTGAACGTTTCAAGTACTCACACATTGCCTTTCTGAGGCGTGTGTCGCCTTGAATCTCTCCGTATTGAGACAATATCCTAGGGTTTTCGGAAAGCATTTGGTGAATCTCACGTTCTAAATAACGATTTGGTAGAAGCCCGGGATCAATCATAGAGGAGGAAAGGTTAATCTTTTCAGGGACAAGATGAAATCGGCCAAACTGTGATCTTGGTAAATAATCTTGAACCGATAGCTGCCAATCAAACGAAAAAGTCTCATCTTCTCTTTCTTCATCCGCTTTTCGTGTCTCTTTTACAAACGTTCCTTTTCCTTGGACAGAAGTGATAAAACCTTCATGCTCCAATTGCTGGTACGCCTTGACTGCTGTAACCAAACTGACACCAAGCTGTTTAGATAGCTCGCGCACGGAAGGTAATTGTAGACCTTCTTGCAAAAGTCCTGATCGGATGCGATCGACAATCGCTTGATATATTTGCTTTGATAGTGAAACTTCTGCATTTCGTTGAATTTCGATTTGCATCATGAGTATCCCCTTAGTGTTATACTTCCGTATTGAGTGTTATACAGTGTTCAATATAAACTATTCGTAATTTAGTTGGTTTATATTATAACACTAAGGGGGAATCATGGATGAAATATTATGTAGTGGATGCCTTTGCCGAAAAAGTTTTTGAAGGAAATCCTGCCGGTGTATGTGTAATGGAGAAGTGGCTTCCAGACGAGATCATGCAGAAAATGGCGATAGAAAATAATCTATCGGAAACGGCATTCGCGGTAAAGGAGGAAAAAATATATCGGCTTCGCTGGTTTACACCGGGCGGGGAGATCAACCTTTGCGGTCATGCTACTTTAGCAACCGCGTATGTCATTATGAACTATATCGACAAACAAGTCGATACCGTCCAATTTGAGACGATGAGTGGACTACTTACAGTAAACAAACTAGGGGAAATGTATGAATTGGATTTCCCAGCCGTTCCATCAGAAGAATTGCCTGTTACGCAACAGATGATTGAAGCTTTGGGAGTTACTCCGCTAGAAAGCTTTATAAATAGAGACCTAGTGTTTGTATTAGATTCAGAAGAGGCTGTGAAACATTTCAATCCTGACTTTTCAAAAATAGAAAAACTATCAGAAGGTATTGGCGTTTGTATTACCGCAAAAGGAAACGAATGTGATTTTGTTTCGAGAGGATTTTTTCCAAAATTAAAAATCAATGAGGATCCGGTGACGGGTTCCTTACACTGCAGCTTGATTCCATTTTGGTCGGAGAGGTTAGAAAAACGTGAGATGGTGGCGAAACAGTTATCCAGTAGAGGCGGGACGCTCTATTGTAAACAGGTAGGGACACGGGTGAAGATGGCCGGAAAAGCCGCACTTTATTCCATTGCGGAAATATATATAGGGAATTGACGGTGTGAGATTTCCAAATTTAGAGTTGAGAGGCGGCATTTTATGCCGCTTTTGTACATACCATTCCTGTGTTGACAACTAGGATGACATTGATTTATTCTGAATATTCATAACAACTGGAGGCTGATGACTTGAGACGGATTCATTATAGTTGGTTTATTTTAGTAATCACATTCTTTTCAATTATTGTAGCGGGGATTGTTCGCTCCTCATCAGGAGTGTTAATTGTTCCACTTGAAGAAGCATTCGGTTGGGATCGGTCATTAATCTCCATTGCGTTTGCGATGAACCTTCTTCTCTATGGGATTTCCGGCCCATTTATGGCCGCACTATTGGAGGAAATAGGTTTAAAGAAAATGATGGTTTTAGCGATGACAACGCTGTTGATTGGTGTGTTCCTTACTCTTTTCATGAAGGAACCTTGGCAATTAATGATCATTTGGGGAGTGATCATCGGCTTAGGTTCTGGGTTGTTTTTAACGATCTTAAGTCCTTATGTTGCGAATCATTGGTTTGAAAAAAGGAGAGGACTTGCGGTGGGCATTTTGACCGCGAGTACAGCGACAGGACAGTTAATCCTTTTACCGTTGTTAGCCATGATCATCGATGCGTATTCATGGAAATGGGCGATTGGTTTCATTCTGATCCTTAGCTTCATTATGGTGGTCATCATCCTATTATTTATGAAAAACTCACCAAAAGATGTAGGGCTTCTTCCATATGGACTTGACAAAGAATCACCTGTAAAGGAACTAGTCCAAAGAAAAAATCCCATTCTTATCGCCTTTCGCACTTTATTTGAAGCGGTAAAAGTGAAGGAATTTTGGTTATTAGCAGGTAGCTTTTTTATATGCGGACTTTCGACGAGTGGATTAATCGGTACACATTTCATTTCATATTGTATAGGTTTTGGATTTACGGCGGTTACTGCTGCGTCCATGCTATCGTTTATGGGAATATTTGATTTAATTGGAACCACTCTTTCAGGCTGGTTATCAGACCGATTCGATAATCGCTGGCTCCTGTTTTGGTATTATAGTCTAAGGGGTGCCTCACTTGTATTTCTTCCTTTTGCACTAAATGATGGCTCGATTACACTGCTTATTATTTTCTCTGTGTTTTATGGATTAGATTGGATTGCGACCGTACCGCCAACAGTAAACATTTCACGACAAATCTTTGGAATTGAAAAAAGTGTTGTTGTCTATGGCTGGATCTTTGCAGCCCACCAATTAGGTTCGGCTGTGGCAGCCGGTGGAGCCGGGATTATCTATAATCTCTTCACCTCCTATACATGGGCATTTGTACTTGCAGGAATGTTCTGTTTGTTAGCCAGTCTATTTGTAATGGTCATTAAAAAACAAGAAATCAAAGTGGATGTTAGTCAAACGTATAAAGCCTAGACGTATCAGAATACACTATTTTTCAAAAATAAGAGGCTGTTAGCGCAGCCTTTTTACTAAGCTTATTTTGGTATATCATTTACTTCGTTTGCCACTTGGATTCCTGATTCAATTGCCCCTTGGATCCAACCGTGGGTAAGTCCAGTATGCTCACCAGCAAAGTGTACTCTTCCCTCAGGTGTCGATATATAAGGATAAAGCTCTACATCCTGACCAGGTTCAAAAGCGGTAAACGCACCACCAGAATAAGGATTTTTACTCCAGCTAAAAGCAGCCCCTGTAACGAATTCTGAATAAACTTGATACCCGAAAATTTCAGCCAAGTTGGTTAATGCATATTGGATCAACTCTCGTTCAGAAAGGGAATCCAATGTTAAGGCCTCATCTGCCCATGTATAGCTCGCGATCACAACCGCAGGTCCATTTGTACCAATTCCATAACTTGGGTAATAGGTAAACCGAATCGGCAGGTCGGTAATGGATTTGCCGCCAAGTTGCCCTGCTTTTTCCCAAAATCTGCTTTTAAACTCGATGGCGATCTTAGATGAGGCCATATAATTGAGTTCGCGAATCGAGCTTCTTTTATAATAGGAAAATGACTCGTAAGGTTCGATTTTCACAAATCGTAGGGTTGAAAAAGGGATGGTCACGATCGCTAGGTCACCAGATATCATGATATTCTCACCGGTTTGTTGATGCCTACAATGAATAGTTACACTGTTTTGGTATTGAGATATCTTCATCATCTTTTGGTTGAACAGAATATTCTCTTTTAATTGCGGTAGAAAGGCAAGAGGCAGCCGGTCCATACCACCGGTTATTTCATAGAAAGTCTTTGTGGATGTTAGGATGATGATCTCTCGTAATACTTCTACGAAGGTCATCGCCATATAGGCTTTTAGATCAAGAAGGACACCAATCATATCAATGGCACCGATTGAAAAATGTGCGTTTAAGAAAGTGCCAAAAGAAATATTTCTATATTGTTTTTCTATTATCGGCCAATTCTTATCTGGATCTTGGTTAATAAAATCAATAATGGGTTGGACTTCAGAAAGCAAAAGTTCCTCAGACGATTTTCCTCTTTCATTCGGAGCAACAGGATATTTTAAAACGCTTGGATTACTTTCATATATACTCAGACGTGTTTTGATGCCATTTGAGTAAAGGATGTCCTTTGGTGTCCGGTTAATAAAAGGATTTACAGGCAACTTAAATTTTTTAATATATTCAAAGGTTATCATATGCTGTTCAGGTATTCGCATTGCTCCGGCATTGAAAAATAAGGGATTACTAAAGGGAGTGCGTATCGTGTAAACACGACCTCCAATTCTATTAGAAGCTTCCAAAATTGTGATTTGATGGCCCCTTTCCTTTAGTAAAGAAGCAGAGACGAGTCCAGCCATGCCTGCACCGATGATAATAATCTGTTTAGGAGCTTGTAATTTCTTCAAACCATTTTGAATGATGGCGAGCATTTGTTGCTCCGTTAATGGGGAATTCATGTAATAGGTTAACCTCCCTTGCTTTCCCAAAAAATGGCTTATTGCATTATATACAGTTAAAACGTTGACTATGTGCAATTTTCTTGTTGGGATTGTTGGGAAAACTTGTCGTTTCATTCATAAGAAAATTATCCAGTTATTGTATTTCTTTTACTGAACGTATGTGCTATAACAGATTAGAGAAGGGACATCTAGGATGGGGAAATAGTCCTGTTAAAAGGGGGGCATAGGTATGAGAGTGGATCAGACAGAATATGAAGTTCATCCATTACATTATGTGATAAGGTCTGCAACGGAGAAAGATGCGAAGAACTTGTCTGAATTAAGACTGCAAATAGACGGTGAGACAGAGAATCTAGATCGAGAAAAAGGTGAAGCCTACATAGATGAATCAGGTTTCAAACAGATCATTAAGGATGACACAGAAAACGCTCGTAATTTATTTTTGGTTGTTGAAGTGAATGATAGACTTGTAGGTTTTTCAAGATGTGAAGGATCCAAATTGAAAAGATTTGCTCATAAAGTAGAATTTGGCATCTGTGTGTTAAAAGAATTCTGGGGATATGGGATCGGTAAAAACTTATTAAAAGAAACGGTTCAATGGGCAGATTCTAATGAAATTAAGAAAATAACGTTAAATGTTATCGAAACCAATGACAAGGCAATCCAACTTTATCAGAAATTTGGTTTTGAAGTGGAAGGTATTCTAAAAAAAGACAAGAAGCTATCCGATGGAATTTTCTATAATACCATCGTGATGGGCAGGTTTAAAGACTAATAATAAGGAGAAGTTGATGAAAAATAATGTTTTGTTTGACACCAATAAAATCGACCGAGAGTCATTGCCATATTATTTTGACTATGGCAAAATCGTTGCTACCCTTCAAGAAAAACTAATGGATGAAACAGGCATCGACTTTCATATGTATTCAGATGAAGATACCTCAAATGAGATTTGGGACATTCTGGAGGAAGATTTGAAAGAGGAATCTCCAGAAGTACAACTTATTTGTCATATTTATAAAGAAGGTGAGACAAAGACCATCTCATCTAACCATACCGATAAAACGTTGGAGCTAGTTGTGAAACCACGCATAACCAACGGTCTTTTTTACTATTCAAGTTATCAGGTTGCCCTTTCAAGGTTGGTTATTTATCAAAGTGATGGGGAAATGACACATGATTTTATTTTTGCGAAAAATGATGCTTGCTTAGTAGCCTTTTTGAAATATGTACTTAAACGAAAAAGAGATTATATTAAGAACTATGTCACTGTATTTACGGATACAGAAGATGGCGTAGAAACAGAGATTGATAGTATTACTACCTTGGTTAGAAGAGAAGATGTATTTTTAGAGGATTCTTTAAAGCGGGAAATTTATCGTTCGATTGACGAATTCTTCTCCGAAAGCGGGCAGTTTTTTAAAACCTATGACATTCCCTACAAACGCGGGATTCTTCTCTACGGAAAGCCTGGTAATGGAAAGACCACACTCGTGAAATCGATCGCAAGCAGCATAAATGCACCGGTAGCTTATTGGCAGATCACAGAATTTACCTCGAGTTATACCATCAAAGAGGTATTTACGTCGGTTTTAAAACTAACACCATTGGTACTAGTCATTGAAGATATTGATTCCATGCCTGCTAGTGTCCGGTCTGTTTTCTTGAACATTTTGGACGGAGCCACTTCGAAGGAAGGGATCTTCATCATTGGTACGACGAATTACCCTGAAAAAATTGATCCCGCTCTTATGAACCGGTCAGGACGGTTTGACCGCGCCTATGAGATTCATGTACCAACGAAGGAGCTTCGTTATCAGTATCTAGTAAACAAGAATATTACTCGGATTTTATCAGAGGAGGAGCTTCAGCAAGTCGTAGATTCGACAAAGGATTTCTCTTATGCCCAGCTCAATGAACTGTATACATCGATTGCCCTTGAATGGCATTACGAACAAAAAGTGGATGTGACCCGACTTTGTGCGGACTTAAAGTCGCTGCAGCAAAAACAACAAAAACAAGAATGGGACCAAGCCCTTTCATCTGCCTCGATCGGATTTTCCGGGTTTGGCGACGATTAATCCTATTTATCCAGTAGAAAGAGAAGATGGTTTATGAGAGTGATAGGTATTGACTTATCTGGTCCGAGTAATCACAAAGATACTGTCATGGCGGTGTTTGAACGACAAAATGGCCGCTTGGACTTTTTGAAATTACTCAGGAATATTGGCGATTTGGACATTTTAAAGGAAATAGAGGCTCAGAGCCAGTTAGATGAGGTGGTAATTGGGATCGACGCACCATTATCATATGAGGATGGAGGAGGAGACAGGGAAGGTGATAAACTGCTCCGTCAGTTTATTGTTTCGATGGGAATGAAGCCTGGATCCATCATGATCCCAACCTTCAATCGAATGGTCTATCTTACCCTAAGAGGAATAAAGATTACTAGAGAGATAGGGAACCTTACTACCAGGTTTCCGATTTCCATAGTAGAAGTGCACCCTGGTGCTGTGATTGGATCAAGACTTCCTCAGTGCGATCTGGAGAATGTGTTGAGCTACAAACAAAGTCTATCATCAAGAACCTGGATTCGCGACTGGCTCGGGGAGCAGAACTTAATCCAGCTACCTGTTTTTATTGATGAGGAAAGTCATTTAATCGATGCCTGCGCTGCAGCATTAGGGGCCTGGCATTGGAAAGATCCATCATTGCATCCCAAGTGGTCATTCCCTGCGAACCCGCCACTGCATCCGTATGGTTATTGTTGTTAAGTGATGATAATGATCTGCCACAGTATAATTCTGTGGTATTTTTTTCGTTGATGCGAGTGGGGAGGGAGAGCTAGTTTTGTGGTAAACGACTGAACCTATCAGAAAAAGAAGAGAAGGGTCGTCTATCGGGGTTCCACCGACTACCTATTTTAAGTTCACACAGGATGAAGGACAAAACCCACCACAAGAACCAACGAATTGTC
>NZ_JBALOS010000281.1:0-2537 GCF_036962765.1 Neobacillus drentensis | reverse complement strand
TTGTCCATCATAAGCTCGATGAAGGACAAAACCCACCACAAGAACCAACGATTTGTCCATCATAAGCTCGAATCATTGGCTTCTAAGGTGAATAGTATATTGGCATTAGATAAAAAGGCTTTCACGTGTGGTTATTAAAATTTCGTATTAGATTTATATTTTTACCTATTGCCAATTCTCTGAAAATTACATATAATTTACATTACCACTATCTCTAACTTGCTTACAACAGAAGTTTATGTTACTAGATAAAATGAAAGGAGTGCCCCATTTCGGGACACTCATCTTTACCACTATAAATCTAAGATTAGTTGGATCTTTCTTCTAACCAATCAGCTATGGTAGGATACGTAATTTTTGTTGCTTGGCTGCCATAAGTTATTGAGGTATGCCCAACTGGTAAAACTTTAAATTGTTTATCTTCACTTGAAATTGCATTCATCAATGCTTCAACTTGATGTGGTGGGGCAATGAGGTCGTTTACCCCAGCTAAATTGAGCACATTAGCCGTGATATTTTCAAGTTTAACCTTTTGACCACGAATAACCAGTTCGCCTTTTATCAGTTTGTTCTTTTGATAGAAGTCCCTAATCCACTGGCGGTAGGCTTCACCAGGGAATAAAATTCCGTCGTTTAACCATTTTCGCAGTAGTTTAAAGCTCTTTATGAAATTTTCATTATCTGCACGATCAACGAGACTAATAAATGGTCCAAAGTTGGTGCCCATTGGATTGATCATTTTGTTTCCAAAATCAATCATTTCTGGTGGAATCACACCAAGGGTATCTACCACTTTATCGATATCAAAATATCGCTCATCTAGCATCGCACCATATGCGCCGCTATTTTCAAAATTAAAAGGACTAGTCATAAAGATAAGGTTGCGGATTGGTAATTCAGGGTGTAGTGCCGCAAATGCAGACGTAATTGTTCCACCCATGCAATAACCAAGGATCGATACTTCCTCAACCTTAGATCTTCTCATTACCTTACGAACTGCACGTGGTATATAGTCCATAATGTAATCATCTAGTTTCATATGTCTATCTTCGTAACCTGGTGTACCCCAGTCAAGGAGATAAACATCAAACCCACGTTCAACCAAATATTCTATTAAACTGCCACCTTTTGTTAGATCCAAAATATAGGGTTTATTAATAAGCGCATAAACCAAAAGAAGTGGAATTTTATGTTTTTTTGGGTGATCGGATATATACCGATAGAGTTTCGTTTTATTTCTAGTCCAAACTACTTCTTTCGGTGTAGGTGCTACTTCCGGTTCGGGATCGGTTGTTAACACTTGACTTGCCCTCATTACACGTTGAAACATCTCTTGGTATTGTTGAGGTGCAAATTCGAGCACCTCATTCCATTCTTTCATCAGAACATTAATGACTGTTCACTCCTTACATGATTTTTTTACTCTTTTAATATATAAAGAAATTCGTTCCTTCATGACACTTACATGTAAAGTCCACCGTTAATATTTAATTGCTGACCAGTAATATAGTCACCATCTTTACATAAGAAAACCACACCACGAGCTATTTCTTCTGGTTTGCCTAAACGTTTTTGCGGTACTTTTTCAACAATTCCTGCAAGAACTTTTTCAGGAATAGCTTGAACCATCTCGGTTCCAATAAATCCTGGGCAAATCGCATTCACGGTTACCTTACTTTTAGCAAGTTCAAGAGCAAGAGATTTAGTGTACCCAATTAGTCCTGCTTTTGCAGCAGCATAGTTGGTTTGTCCAAACCCTCCAGCTTGTCCAATAATAGACGAAATGTTGATGATGCGACCTGCATCTGATTCAAGAAGGTAAGGGAGAGCGGCAGATGTATTATTGTAAACACTGTTTAAATTAACATCGATTACTTTTCTCCAATCTTCTTCGTTCAATTTTTTGAACGTGCTGTCTCTTGTAATTCCTGCATTATTAATTAGGATATCTAATTTGCCATAATGGTTGATGGTTTCTTGCACAAGGTATGCCGCTTCATTACTTTCTGAAACATCTGCTTGAACTGCGTATGCATCTCCGCCAAATTCATTTATTTCTGCAACAACTTTATCAGCTAGTTCTTTGCGGATATTATAGTTAATGACAACCTTCGCGCCATTTTTAGCCAATTCCAATGCAATCGATGCACCGATTCCTCTGCTGCCGCCTGTTACTATTGCTACTTTATCTTTTAATTCTGTCATTGTTGTCCACCCCATCTATTTTAGTTGTTAAAAATAATCTGCTAGTTTACTAAATTACTTGGTTTTACAAGCATTATGTAATCCGTTTCTATTTCGCTTTTTCAGGTGTTTTTAATACAGTCAGGATTTGATTCAATTTATTATCTAAATTCTTCATATCCTTTTTTAAATTCGACAGTTCTGTCTTAAATGACTCCTGATCTCCCTGATTATCCAATTTTTCTTCTAGATCATCCACTTTTGCATCTACATTAACAATCAACGACGAAATGTTGGCAATGTCATTTCGAGAAGGTACGTTCATAAATTCTAAGTATTTTAATTTTGATTCA
>NZ_JBALOS010000280.1:3877-10070 GCF_036962765.1 Neobacillus drentensis | reverse complement strand
GATTTGTTTTTGTTAAATCGACCTTTTGTCCTTTTGACAATGAAATACCCATAAAAACACCCTTTCTACCTTCATTATTTATGTCACCTTCTATTTTTGATAGAAAGCTAATAACAATTAAACCCTATAGAACCACCAAAATCACCATTCTTCCTTAAGTTTAACAAAAATAAGGAATATTTTTCTACTTTTATTTGAACTCTTCCGATAAAATCACAGAGCCTCTGGTTTTTGGCAACGAAAAATGGTTAAAATAAGAAAGTCAAATCTTATTACCAATTGTTTGTGCTATAATGAACTGTTAGCAAAACGGGTGAACCGTTTATTTTAAGCAAGGAGCGATTTTTTTAATGATTAAAATTGAAATGCCTAATCCCGATGTGGTGATTACGAAGAAGAATCAAGTTGGAGAAAAAGTTGAAGCGCCTCTAAGCAGCGTTTATGGATTTACAGATTACAATAAAATCCCAAGAGACAAAGGTGGGATTATTCTTTTTTCAAACGCAAATGACGAATTACTATTTGTGGGTAAAGCTAGGAAATTACGACCTCGCGTAAAAAGACATTTTGAAGATTCAGTTTCGCCGATCAAATTGTACCGGGATGAAGTCTATAAGATTGCGGTATGTATTGTGGAAGATCCGATGGAGAGAGAAATATACGAAACCTATCTTATCAATACTTTACATGCAAAATACAATATTGATAAAGTTTTCTTTAAATAATAGTAACCAATAGAGAAAAGAGCGGTTTGAAAAAAATTTCATAACCGCTCTATTCTTTGTATATTTCCGTCGATTAGCTAATATCTCCATATTTCAAAATCATTTCTTTTTCAATATGACTTGCCCGAATGCCAAACCTCGGTTTAACCAACTCTACCTCTTCACCCAGCAAAATTTTAAGTGCCAAATAAGGGATGTTTATCCCCGATAGGCAACTAAAATGCATTCCACCGCTCATGCGCGGATTAATTTCCAATAGCTTCGGTATACCGTCGTTGTTGTATTTTACTTGAATATTAAAAACATATGGTACCCTAAATTCCTTATGAAAATCGTGTGCCAGTTTAATGAGTTCGGCCCTTTCCACTAGCTCTCTAACTCTTCCATCCCCCTTCATTCGAGGTATGGCGGCATATAGTTTATCATGCGACGATAAACAATCGATACTATATTCTCTTCCTTCTAAAAATTCCAACACCATTAAGTCTGGGAATGTTTCTTGTTGACCTAAAATTTCACATGCATATCGATAAGGGATGCGGTAGCCCGTTCCATGATTAAAAAGCTGGCTAATTGAATCAATTTGGTCTTTAATGACCCGGAATCCCTTTGCACCTTCACCAATCACTGGTTTAAAACACACGGTATGGCCTTTTTCCTTGATTTTTTCATACGCAATTTTAAAGTCTTTTAGGTTATTCACGACATAATAATCGGGGATCAAAAAATTTGCTGTCCCATTTGATAAAATTTGATACGTCTCTGCTTTATTATCCATTGTCTCCATCAAGTTGGCGTCTGGACATACTAGTACTTTTACTCCCAACGCCTCAAACTCACTAAGTTTTTTCGAGATTAGGACATTTTCTTTCCGCGGGACAAAAATATCAATCCCGTGCTTTCGACAAAACTCGATACAAAAATCAATATATTCCTCACCAGATACATCAGGCTCGACGAAGGCATAATCACAATTCTGTAAATAGAGTGCATCCTTGTTTGGATGAGTCCCGTAAATAATAAATTTTCGCTTATCCTGGTTATCCCTAATCATATCAAGGGAATGGGAAACGGTTGTAAACCATCTGTTAAACCAAATCTTCATTTAAATCCTCTTCCTTGTTGTAATAAGACCTCACTCATTATTGTCCTACTTGCAAACTTTTATAAGCAAAATATGACAAAAAATTCACGCCCTGCGTGATTGTTCCAATATTAACCCCTCCCACCCGTTTTAGCACAATAAAAAAACGTCCTGCCAAAGCAGTAACGTTCACCTAAAAAGTACTACACACTCACCTCAGTAAACTAGTGTCTGTACATTATTTAATTTTGAAGCAAATTCCTTAATCCCATCATAATCTAAATTCGATTGGTCAATCGTTGCACCGCTCACCTTTTTTACAATTTGTTTTTCAAAGAAGTTCATTTCAGACAATAGAAACTCTCCGCCAAATAACCCCATGGCAGTAGAATTTTTTCGCAATTCTTTTTATTGAAACCAACAACAAAATAGGGTTACTCTCGATATCTTCTGAGAAAATTTCCAATACTCTTCTGAAAACATTTAAAGAAGGCTCCCTTTGAGCCTTCTTCTTATTAGTGGCTATGCTGTTTTAATCCACCCTTAACCAAATAAACCCGTTCAGGGCGTCCCACCGTTCCATATGCTAAATCCGCAGCAATTTTCTCCTCGGCCATGAGATGTTCAAGATATCTTCTCGCTGTTGTCCTACTGACGCCTATTTCTTTGGCAACCAATTCCGCAGTTAATCCGAAATCCACTTTCGACAGAACATCCAGAACTTTATCAAGTGTAAGCGGATCAATTCCCTTCGGCAGGTAAGGTTTATCGCTTATGGATCCTTCTATCTCTTTTCGCAGCAGCTTGTCCACCTGCTGCTGCGTGACATGAAGATTCTCATCCCTCAATTCTACTAGCTTTGTATGGAATTCCTGATACCTTTGCAACGATTGTTTGAATCTCTCAAAAACAACAGGCTTAATCATATAATCAAACACACCAATGCTAATGGCCTCTTGAACCTTATGAATCTCTTTTGTGGCGGTTATCATGATAACATCCATTTGTTTCGTTTGCTGCTTTGTTTCCTTCAGTAAATCAATACCATTCATGTCTGGAAAGTATACATCCAACAAGAGTAGGTCTGGCTGTAAGAGATCGATATAGGTTTTTGCCTCTAGATAACTTGCCGCAATACCTACCGTTTGAAAACCAGCAATCTGTTCAATAAATCGTTTTTGAATTTCAGCTATCCGCAAATCATCCTCCACAATTAACACTTCTATATCCCGATTCCGCTTCATTCAAACACCCCCTGTGTTTTGGTATCGCTATTGTAAAAATCGTCCCTTCCCCTTCTTCTGAGGAAAAAGTAATATATCCCCCTAAGCCCCTAATGGCTTCCTTGACAAGACTTAACCCAATTCCCGCATTGCTTTGGCGGTTTTTTGTAGAAAAGCCAGCTTGGAAAATTTGTTCACTCAGATTCATGTCAATGCCTTTTCCGTTGTCTTCAATTTCAATGATCAGTTCTTTTCCTAGGTCTGTTAGAAACAGAGAAACTCTTTTTTCAACCTTCTCATTTTCTCTCACAGCTTCAAAAGCATTATTTACGAGGTTACCGATAATTGTCACTAACGTATCCCGGCTGATATTCGCTGGGACATCCTTAAAGCTGCTTTCTCGGTCTATTGTAAAATTTATTTTTAATTCACTGGATAAACTTACCTTTCCTAAAATAAATCCAGCAATGATCGGGTCAGGTATTTCCTTCATTAGGAAGCTAATGAACCCTTGTGCTACATCCACTTCCCTTGAAATGAAATCAATTGCTTCTTTATAGGAGCCAAGTTGGATTAAGCCAAGAAGTGTGTATAGCCGGTTGGAATATTCATGTGTCTGGGCCCGTAACCCTTCAGCATATGCTTTCACATGGGACAATTCCTGAATCAAATTGGAAAGTTCTGACTTGTTTCTGAAACTGGCAACAGCTCCAACTACTTCTCCTTTTTTATTAAAAATTGGGATACGATTAACCAAAAATACCTCACCTAAAATGGTAAGCTCCCTATCATATTCCGCATTTCCCGTTCGAACCACTTCGTAAAGATGCGTATTTTCCAGCACCTCTTCTATTTGTTTTCCACGCAGTAGAACCTCATTAGGAACATGAAGAATTTTATGTGCGGTTTCATTGACCACTGTTATGCACCCATTCGTATCGATTGCTATAATTCCCTCATGGATGGATTCTAATATGGCGTGTTTTTCCTGGTACATCCAAGCGATTTCTTTCGGTTCAAGTCCGAAAATCGCTCTCTTAATATTTAAAGAGATTAATAAGGCCGCTAGTAATCCTCCTACTAAAATGATCATCGTTGCGATAAAGATTTTATTTCTTATCTTTGATACTTCTTTTTCGATATCTGTTTGAAGATATCCTACTGAAACGACACCAATTACTTTACCATTACTAATAATCGGGGCTTTTCCCCTTAAGGAGGGACCAAGGGTACCGATAGATTCTGAGATAACCGATTCTCCTTTAAAGACTCGATCATTATCTCCGCCAACCATTTTTTGTCCTATACGGCTAGGATCTGGATGGGAGTAGCGTATTTCCTGTCGATTCCCTACCACAATAAATTCCGCACCAACCTGCTTTCTAATTTTCTCTGTTATAGGTTGAATAATGGCGGAAGGCTTGGAGCTAGCAAAAGCTTTTTGAATATCTGGCATATTCGAGATAGACTGTGCCACAGACAAGGCCTTCGTTCCTTTTTCATCCTTAAGATTGGACTCCATTATATTTGTAAAAGTGATTTCGAAAATCCCGCCAATTAACATGATTACGATAAAAATACCTACCATTAATTTCGTATGTAACCGCATACAAGCACCTCTATATCTATCATATAGAAAAAAACCCCTTAAAAAAAGGAGTCTTTTGTAATAATCTGAAATTTATAAATCTTATCCTTCTTCATTAACAACCACATTTTTTCCTCTCATCTTCATTAATACCGGAATTACCAGCCAAAGAACTGTCATAATTAAGAAACCTAATGAGATGGGACGTGTGAAAAATGGAGCAAAATCGCCATTTGAAATCGTTAAGGCTCGACGCAGGTTATTCTCAATCATTGGACCTAGTACAAGTCCTAACACTAATGGGGCAATCGGATAATCATGTTTATTTAAAAAATAGCCAATTACACCGCAACCTAATAATAGTAAAAGGTCATTAATTGAGACTTGTACCGCATAAACGCCGAATATGGAGATGGCGATAATAATAGGAATTAAATATTGCTTAGGGGTTTGAATAATTTTTGCAAACACCTTAACGAGTGGGAGATTGAGAATCAACAGCATAATATTTCCAACAAACATACTGGCAATCAACCCCCACGCTACATGGGGATGATCTTCGAATAATAACGGACCCGGTTGCACGTTATACATCATTAGTGCTCCCATTAAAATGGCGGTTGTGCCCGATCCAGGTATTCCTAATGTTAATAATGGGATCATTGCTCCACCAGAGGCTGCATTATTCGCCGATTCTGGTGCAGCCACACCTGCTATCATTCCAGTTCCAAACTTTGACGGGTTTTTAGAAATCTTCTTTTCTAAAATGTACGAGAAAAAGGATGCGAGTGTCGCGCCTGCTCCGGGTAAAATCCCGATAAAAAAACCTAGGATCGATCCTCTGGCAATTGGACCCACAGATTCTTTCAATTCATCTTTGGAAGGCAATAAATTATTAATTTTTGCCATTTGATTATCTTCTTCCTCTTTTTCTAAGATGGTCTTGAAAACCTCACCAAGGGCAAACAAACCTACGGCAATCGTCAAAAATTCAATTCCTTGGTATAGCCAGGGAATATCAAAGGTAAAACGGCCAATCCCAGACACATTATCAATTCCGATAGTGGCAAGCAGTAAGCCGCTTACCGTCATAATTAATGCTTTCGTAACGGACTTTCCTGCCAACCCGCTAACAGCGCCGAGTCCTAACAGCATAAGCGAGAAATATTCGGCAGGACCGAATTTAAGGGCTAGATTTGACAATGGCTTCGCTAGGACAATTAAGGCGATTAATGTGACGATTCCTGCCACAAATGACCCAATCGCTGCAATGGACAAGGCACTCCCTGCCCGTCCCTTCTTCGCCATTTGATAACCATCTAATGTTGTCACTACCGATGATGACTCTCCCGGTGTATTTAATAGAATAGAAGTTGTGGACCCGCCATACATTGCTCCGTAGTAGACACCAGCAAGGAGAATGATTGCACTGGTTGCCGCTTGCTCAGGAGGGAGACCGCCCGTTATGGAAGCGGTAACAGGAATAAGCAAGGCGACGCCGCTCATCGGACCAATCCCTGGCAACACCCCGACCGCTGTCCCAATTAATACCCCAACAAATGCAAAAATCAAA
>NZ_JBALOS010000280.1:0-3796 GCF_036962765.1 Neobacillus drentensis | reverse complement strand
CCGAACCAAATCCATCTAACAAATAATCAAGAGTATTCATAAGTATCCCCCTTTCATCCCTAAAAATATGGTGCCTGACACCGTAATCTAATCACTAAAACCAAATCGGCCACCCAGGAAGTGTTCCTTTTAATACTTCGACAAAGATGATATAGACAATTCCAGAGAAACATCCCGATATTATGAGCGAAGTAAGCCATTTTCCTCGTTCCATTGTTTGAAAACAGATGAATAGGAAGAGAAATGTTGTGATTACATAACCAACCGATTCTAGCGTTAAAATATACACTAATGTGGCTGCCAAGATGATCAAAAAAGGCTTATACTGCAAGTTTTCCTTTTCCTTTTCCTGCTTTTTTCCACTAAAGGTTTCATAAAATAAGCGAATACTTAAGATTACCAGTAAGATCCCAAGAAAAAATGGAAATATATCCGGACCAACCACACTTCCATAAGAAGAGCTGGCAATACTTCTGCTTCCGATCATAAATAGGACTCCAACCGCGAGAAAAAGTATAGCTGCTATGCGATCAAATTTAATGTCCACCCGCAATCCCCCCAATCCGTTCAATATAATAAAAATTAAAGGGAAGGAGAAAGTGTTCCTTCCCTCTTTGATTACTTCTGCATTCCCAATGCTTCTAATAATTGTTGTACCTGTGATTCTTGATCATCTAAGAACTTTATAAAATCTGCACTGTTTTTATACTCTAATTCCCAGCCCTGCGTCTCGACTTCCTTTTTCCATTCTGCAGATTGAACTAACTTATCAATGGTTTTTTCCCAATAAGTTTTTGCTTCTTTAGACATTTTTTCCGGTCCAAAAACCCCGCGCCAAATCGTAAATTCTGCGTCAACACCTTGTTCCTTCGCTGTGGGAACATCTTTAAAATCACCAGATAAACGTTCGGATGAGGTAATGGCCAGCACTCGAACCTTACCTGCTTTAAGGAATTCTTTTACACTCGATGCATCCGTTCCAATCACATCTGCATTTCCTCCTAGTAATGCGGTAATCGCTTCTCCACCGCCATCATAGGAAACATATTTAATTTTGGCAGGGTCAACCCCGTATTTATAGGCTGGCAGAATGGAAACTAAATGGTCCATTGAGCCCGGCGCGGAGCCTCCTGCAAACGTCAATTTACTAGGATCCTTCTTTACCTCTTCCAAAACCGATTTTAGATCTTTAAATTTGGAATCGGCTTTGACAACTATCGCTCCATAGTCTTTTGTTAGTTGTGCTAATGGTGTTGTGTTCTTATAACCGTATGGGCTATTTCCTTCTTTTTTTAAATTGTTGATAATAATCGGCGGCGAATTGACAAACAGCATATCACTATTTTCAACTTGCTGGGTTGCATATTCAGCCATAAAAACAGCACCACCACCGCCTGGCTTATTTTCAACTGTTAATGGTTGGTTAACTAGTTTTGTTTCACCTAGAACTTTTGTGAACGAACGTGCAGTTAAATCCCAGCCGCCACCTGCTCCAGACGGTGCAACCACGCTAATTGCTTTTGTTGGATAACCCGTTCCTCCCTCTTTCTTACCTGTACTTGCGGTTTCTTTACTGCTGCATGCCCCCAAACTTAAGGCCAAGGCACCTGCACACATAACTGCTGAAATTCTTTTAATAGAAAACATTTTATTTCCCCCTTTGTAAACGTTTTCTTAATTTTACAAAAATTCCGCAGGTTTCATAGATTATTCATTTAAACAGCATTAAAAACTTAACCACCATTTTGTTCATAAAGTTCATGGAATTAATATTGGATTAGCAAAACGTGAAAGAACTCCTACAATTCAATGCAGGAGTTCTTGATCCTCATTCATTATTTGAAGACTTTCTTTATAAAGTCCCCTATTTCACTAATAGCCTTCTTCGCCTCAGGTAATCGATCCCCGCTGATCTGCCAAACATGCCACATTTTGTCCCATACTTTAAAGGTGACTTCCACACCTGTCTGTCGTGCTTTTTTCGTGAGTAACTCTGCATCACTTTGCAATATTTCATGATTCCCAGCTTGGATAAATAAGGGCGGGAATCCAGTAAGGTCGGCAAAGACAGGTGAAATAAGCGGATGATCCAGGGGGGTCTCATGCCCCGAATACATTAGTGCGGCATCTCTAACTCCTTGGACCGTTAAATAGGGATCAACCTTTTTGTTTTTCCGATAACTTTCTCCGCTGCTTGTTAAGTCGACCCATGGTGATAAACAAACAATCGCCCTCGGCAGCGGTTCATTTTGATCTCTTAAGACTAAGGTGGCTGCCACACTTAAGCCTCCTCCTGCTGAATCACCTGCAAAAATAATATTGGAGGGGTCATACCCTTGACGCAACAGCCAGCGGTACACGGTGACGGCATCTTCAATGGCAGCAGGAAAAGGATGTTCCGGTGCGAGACGATATTCTGGAAAAAGAACCTTCACACCAGCCGCTTTACCAATACTAGCTGCAAGTGGCCGATGGGTATTAGCTGAGCAAAATGCATACCCACCGCCATGTAAATAAAGTATGACTTTGTCTGCTGAACTGTTATCGGAAGAAAGCCACTCTGCATACAATCCTTCAATCTCTAGCTGCTGAACCCTGCAGCTGTTCGGTAGTTTTGCTAGCTTTCTAGCGACTGTGTCTAGTATTTGCCTTTTTTCATCCATACCCCTATCTGAAATTCCCTTCCTCAACGCACGTTCGACCGAAAGTTTAATCCCTTTCTCAAACAAATAACTTCGGAAACTTGGCATCTCCCAACCCCCTGTTAATCCAAAATTTGCTAATATCATTATACTAGAAAAACCTTTTAAAAAAATAGAAATGATTCTAGTGTTTCGAAATTATTGTAAAATTTCGTACCTATTCTTCCATTTCCGCCTGCCTGTAGTACAATGGTAGTAACTGGCAGACTTTTACGGAGGTTTTTCTTTTTATGAGTCGATTGACAGAACATTTAATTATCATTTCATTTGATTGCCTTTCAGCTTTAGATTTTCCACTTTTAAAAGAACTCCCACACTTTCAAACCATCTTAAAAAATGGGGCCTATGTCAAACAGGTTACATCCATATATCCATCGGTCACCTACCCTTGTCATGCGACAATTGTGACTGGGAATTATCCGAATCGTCATGGTGTGATTAATAATACTCTTTTACAACCTGGGAGAATTTCTCCGGATTGGAATTGGTTCCGGGATTGTATTCGAGGGACCACGTTATATGACGAAGTGAAAAAAGCCAATATGACTACTGCCGCCCTCTTGTGGCCCGTAACTGCGAAAGCCAATATTGACTACAATATGCCGGAGATTTTTGCGAATCGCCCCTGGCATAATCAAATTCTTGTTTCGCTGTTGAGCGGCAGTCTCCGCTTTCAATGGGACGTTAATCGGAAATATGGCCATCTCCGTAAAGGCCTAAATCAACCGGAATTAGATGACTTTGTCTTAGCGTCAACGGTCGACACGATTATAACGAAGAAACCAAATTTATTAATGGTACACTTCACTGATTTAGATACACAGCGCCATTATCATGGGTTTTCCTCCGAGGAAGCTATCGCAGCGATATACCGTCATCATAACAGGCTTGGCAGTATTATCAATGCGTTAAAGGAATCTGGGATTTATGAGAATTCCACGGTAGTGGTATTAGGTGACCATAGTGCATTGGATGAAAATAAGGCAATAAATCTTAATGTTCTTTTCCATGAGCAAGGTCTGATCACCTCTAACGGAAAAGGGAAAATAATTAATTGGAGGGCCTATTGTAAAAGTTGTGATGGCTCTGCATAT
>NZ_JBALOS010000279.1:0-3772 GCF_036962765.1 Neobacillus drentensis | reverse complement strand
CTTGGGTTGGGTATAAGAGAGGGGATAAAATTTACAAGTTATGAACACTGTTACAGAGAATTTGACGCATCAGAAAAACTCTATCGAAAAGTTAACTAGTCCCCATTCTAATAAGGTAAATATATTAATGGTGGATGATCATCCTGAAAATCTATTAGCATTGAAAGCTGTACTTACATCTCCCAATTATCACTTGGTTAGCGCAAATTCAGGTAAAGAAGCGTTAAAATGTATGCTAAAACAAGATTTTGCTGTTATTTTACTGGATGTACAGATGCCTGGGTTAAATGGTTTTGAAACAGCGAAGCTTATTAAGGCTAGAGAAAAAACTAGACATATTCCAATCATTTTTATAACAGCGATTAGTCTAGATATGGAACATGTGTATGAAGGGTATTCAGTTGGGGCCATTGATTATATTATGAAACCCTTTAATCCAAAAACATTGAAGTATAAAATTGAACAATTTGTTAAAATACACCAAAATCATCAAGAAAATATCATTCAAACTGATCGAGAACGTAAAGTTGAACTGAATGAGATGAATAAAAAGTTAGATAGGACCACCCTAAATTTACGTCGTACAGAGGCATTATCTAAAGTTATTGGTGAAACCATCGTTGACACGATCCTTACGTTTGACGATCAGGGATCTATCTTATCGGTGAATCCAGCAATAAAAAGCATGTTTGGATACAGAGCTGAGGAATTAATCGGCGGCAATGTTTTGAGGCTTTTTCTAACTTGGATGGGAGATCATGTCCAAGATTCTTCGTTTTCTTTCTTATCCTCTATAAAAGAATCCGCAGGAAAGGTGATAGAATCGGTAGCTGTTCGGAAAGATGAAAGTCACTTTCATGCTGATATTCTAATTGGTGAAACCACCATTGAAAAGCATAACCTCTTTGTATGTAGCATTCGGGATGTCACAGAAAGAAAGCAGATAGAGGAGATTAAGAAACTTCAATACAATAATATGGAACAAATAGTAGAAAAACGAACGCAAGAACTGATAAGGGCTAATGAGAGACTTCAAAATGAGATAGAGGAACGAGAAAGGATCGCCAGCCATCTGTACCGTTCCCAAGAAAGATTTCGTAAAATCTTTGAATCTAGTCCCTGTTTAATGGCGATTTTTTCTCAGAAGAATTTAACCTTTATTGAAGTAAATACTAGTTGGTTAAATTTTACTGGTTATAGCATGACAGAGTTGGAAAAACACAAAATAAATGTAAAGAATTTTATCGATGAATCCACAGGAAAACCTATTAATCTGGATCTGAAAATTCGTAATAAGAAAATTAGTTATAAGACGAAAGACGGCGATATTCGCGATGGATTATTATCGACTGAAATGATTGATATCCATCCTGAACCATGTACGCTCATGGTTTTAACAGATATTACGGAAACCGTTCACTTAGAGAAAGAGATGTCTCGCTTAGATCGTTTGAATTTAATCGGTGAGATGGCTGCAGGAATCGCCCATGAAATCAGAAATCCCATGACTACTGTTCAAGGGTTTTTACAATTATCAAGGAATGACAGCGCTAATTTATCAGCAGAGATCATTGATTTGATGTTAGACGAATTAACAAGAGCAAACTCTATTATCACGGAATTTCTTAATCTAGCCAAAAACAAGGTCAGTGTGAAGAAAAAGCAAAACTTAAATACGATACTTGAAGCCTTATCTCCATTAATACAAGCAGAAGCTTTTCGATCAAGCAAACATGTTAAGCTGGAGTTAAATCAGTGTCCGGATATATTCATAGATCAGAAAGAAATCCGTCAACTTATTTTAAATATTGCTCTAAATGGGCTAGATGCCATGTCGTCTAACGGAAAACTTACCATTAAGACTTATACGGAAAAACAGGCCGTCATTTTAGAAATAAAAGATCAGGGTCATGGCATTAGCCCGGAAGTACTACAAAAATTAGGAACACCTTTCTTTACAACGAAAGAGACGGGAACCGGATTAGGTTTGGCTATCTGCTACAGTGTTGCAAAACGACATCATGCCGAAATTGATATATCAACGGGCGATGAGGGTTCCACTTTCTCCATTCGATTTAATATAAATCCTAGTTCTACCGACTATTCTTAAACTAAAAGAGAGGGGAGGATATAGTGTTCAAAAATGGAAAACTAGTTATTCTTGGTGGAGCAGTTATTTCTGTTATCATTATAAGTTTTATTTCTAAATCATTTGCAGACGAAAGACCGAAAGTGGTTATTGTTTTAAAGAATATGGACACACAATATTGGGAAATTGTTAAAGCAGGTGCTGAAAAAGCGTTCAGTGACTTTGGTATGGAAGGGAAAGTTATCGCACCACTTGATGGTTCAACTAGAGAACAAAGGAGATTATTAGAGAAGACTTATCAAGAAAATCCAGATGTATTAATTGTCGCACCTATTGATTCAACGGTTATACCTTTATTGGATAGGTATACGAAACAAAAAAAAATTCCTGTATTGTTAGTAGATCAAGATGATCCTTGGCAAAATAAAACTTCTTATATCGGTACCGATAACGTTGATCTAGGAAAGAAGGCAGGCTCGCTTTTAGCCTCGCAACTTCAACCTGGAAATAAAGTTGCCATTATCGGTGGACATTTATCAGTCTCAGTATTTAGAGAACGGATAAATGGAGCTAAAATGGCTTTAAAAGATGCAGGAATCATATTAGCGGCAGAAACAGTATGGAATTCGGATGATGCAGAGACAGTAAAAAAAGAAATGACAAAGATATTGCGTGAGCATCCGGATATTAAGGGTGTCTTTGCCACACATGACATCTCCGCATTACTTGTGATAAAGGCATTGAAGGATCAAGGTGTTGCTATCCCTGTCATTGGAGCAGACGGAATTCCTGATATGCTGAATTTAATAAAGAATGGAACGATAAGTAGTACAGTGGCACAAAATCCGTATGATATGGGATATTTAAGCGTTGAAACAGCATTGAAAATTACAAAGGGTAAAAATGTTGAAAAAGTCGTTGATACGGGTGTAGATATAATCATTAAAGAGAATGCAAAGCAGAGATTAGACTTCCTGAATAAATTGTTAAAATGAGTAAATGAGTGTCGGGCACCTTCCAGATTCTTGGAGGGTGCCTGATACTTGAAAAAAAGCCAAAAACTAAGTAGAAGCTGTTCTAAACTTACCTAGGTACTTCTAACCAAACTCAATGTAGAACAAAGAATAATTTCGTACGTATGGACCTATTTTATTTCAAAAACAAAACATATGTTCCTAATTTTAGAATTACATGATAAAATAGAAGAGCAATAGAATAGGTTCTCTCAAGGGTGGTCGGCACATTCCCTCGGAAAGGGGGTGATGCTGATTGACAGTATTTGAAACATTCATGATTATGATTGGATTTGCAAGCCTGATTGTAGCTGTTCTGTCATTTAACCAAAAAAAATAATCCACCCTTGAGTATAGCAGCCCTTGGTGGATTACTTCCGCTTTATGCTGATTCCCTTGCAGAGAACCTGCTATTGCATGGACCGTTTGGTATTACCTGCACCAGCGGTCTTTGTTATTCTATGCGATTATATAGATATATTATAACCAAAATATCGGAAAAAGAAAATAGAGTAGGAGTATTAATTAGGTTATTGTACAGTGTTAATCAAGGAGAACATAGGAACGATTCTTATGGTGCACTCACTCATTTAATGCCATGAGCACCGCTCTTTGGAATGCATAATTCAAGCTAAAGGAAAATATTTATAAAAAGTATGGTACATTTAGT
>NZ_JBALOS010000278.1:9417-9690 GCF_036962765.1 Neobacillus drentensis | reverse complement strand
GGCAGGTTAATTGAAGAAGGCTAATGATACAATAATACAAAAGGTGTTGAACTCATTGAATAGATGGAACTTTAAGAGTGATTATAAGAAGAAAGTTAGAGGTCTTTATAGGAGAAAAAAGACACTAATATATAGTATTTCTGATATTACCGAACAAATGCCCAATCCAAGTGAGTATGTGTTGGGTTATTGGCATCTACATTTGCCATTTGCTCAATCTTACATTAATTCAAGCAAACTTCGAAATCGATTCAGACGAGAAATAATGCAAAT
>NZ_JBALOS010000278.1:330-9372 GCF_036962765.1 Neobacillus drentensis | reverse complement strand
GAAAGCACAAGCTGAATATAGAATTTACGCATTGATTAGTCTTCCTGATTTATTCGACTCCCAGATTGTGGTATTACCCCATAATAGTTGGTTTGATGGATTTTTTAAAAGGGACAGTAAAGAACAAAAATGGATACTTTTAAATACATCTAGAAATCTCGTTCAAGAGTGGGAACTTAATTGCCCCCCTGACTTACAGATAAAAGGTTTTAAAGAAATAATCTCAGAAGAGGATTACTATTCAGAGGGAGAAAAGTGGTTTATAGGTGAGTTAAATTAACTTTAATATCAAAAAAGTTTGTGAAAAATTCTACTTAAAGTAACGGTGCAGGTTTGTTGAAGAAGGATATTTTCTGTTTTAAGCGAATTATAATTTCAAACAAACCTTACACCAATACAGGTATTGAAAATAACAGGAACATAGGAGGTATGAGATATGAAGATCAATAGAATAGATCATGTGAGTATAAACGTAAATGATCTTTCAGAGGCTAAAGCGTTTTTTCTTGATTTAGGACTTGAAGTGCAAGCCGAATGGGAATTGGATGGAGAACAGTTGGACAGAATAGTTGGGCTTAATGATGTTAAAACGGCATGTGTAGGATTGGGGATGCCAGATGGTCAGGCATGGATAGAGCTAGTCAAATTTTATACGCCGTCAGATGAAATAGATATTCAGCAACCTTTTGCAAATACGCCGGGTATCCGACATATTTGCTTTGCTGTTGAAGATATTGAAGCTATTGTTGCAAAATTGAAAAAGAACGGCACGGAAATCTTTAGTGAGATACAGCAATATGAAGAAAGTTATAAGTTATGCTACGTTCGTGGTCCAGAGGGAATTATTTTAGAGTTGGCGGAGAAAATCAGATAAATATTGAATGGGACTTTAAATGATTTAGATCTCCAACTTTAAAGATTTCTTCTTAAACTATCGGGTGCATATGTTAAAGATGGGATGGCTGCGGCGATCCCGTTTTCTAATTGCACTAACGGGGCAGAATCCTTCAATAATTAAATGTATAGTTACCATAGTGATATTGCCGTTACAATATGCTAACTTGTCTCATCTTATATTAGTATATTTTGAGAAGAGAGGCGACTTTTTTTGAATCCTGAAGTTTCGTTTTTAACGTGGAATATTTATCGAGGGGCAGACATAGCACCATTGGCTGTACCAACGCCAGCGGCGGTAACACAAGTGTTTCGTCAATTTCTTGCTACTAATTTTCCTGTTCGAGCCAAAGCGATTGCGAGAGAGATTGCATCCAAAAAACCTGACCTCATCGGTCTGCAAGAAGCGGAAAAATGGACACTAAAAATTCCTGATTTTCCAGATGTTACTTATGACCTTATTGAAATACTGCTGGATGAGTTAAGAGAAAGAGGACTGCACTATGAAGTAGCAGCTCTTCTTGAAAATCCAAATGTACTTGCTCAAGATCTTCCAGACAGCAACGGAAATAAGATTAGTTTTTTGAATCGGAATGCCATATTGATTCGAAAAGACCATGGACTTAAGGTAATTAATCGACAAGTATCTCATTTCAAAACGATGTTTGATGGGTTTCTTCGAGGGTGGTGCGCTGTCGATGTGAAAGTGGACGGAAATGTTTTTAGGATGATCACCACCCATTTGGAGCCTCTTAATCCTCCGACTAGGGTGGGCCAAGCACAGGAGTTAATTGATGGTCCAGCCAATACCGATCTTCCAGTGATTATTACGGGAGACTTAAATTCTCCCCCTAATAGCCCTCCGTATAACATACTAATCACTAATGGATTCCGTGATGTATGGAACGCGGTAGGTGAAGGTCTTGGACTAACCTGTTGTCAGGGTGCTGATCTTTTAAATGCAGTTTCTAGCTTAATTATAAGAATAGACTATATTTTGTTTAAAAATGGTTGGAAACCAAAGGAAGCAGAATTAGTAGGAGAAGAACAGAGTAACAGAACAAGAACGGGTCTATGGCCGTCCGACCACGCAGGTGTATCTGCAAGTTTACATTTAGAGGATCATCATGATCATCACCATGATGAAAGCAGTGATGAGAGTAGTGAACATCATCACCATCATCCACCTCATCCACCTCATAAAGAAAGCCGTGACGAGAGTAGCGACTAAGTTTTGAAAGTTAGATTGACCGTTTCTTGGTTAAAAAGGAACGGTCTAATTATTTTGGATAGATAATCCTTATTAAAGTAACGGGGTGCTTTACTTCAATATTTTCTTCAACTAAAGGAGCAGGTTTGTTAAAGAAGGAAAAATAAAAAATAGGTAGAATTATTGAATTTATACCAAAGAATAGGGTGATTATATGCAAATGCTTGATAATTGGGGGCTTGTTTCAATATATGCCGACCGCCTTAACAATTTGATTATTTTTCCCAATGGAGAGTCTAAGGAGGGTGACACAAGAGAAATTGATGTAGATTTTAAAGTTAATGATCCATTTACGGAAATGGAGTTAGAAGACACTTTAATAAAAGCTTTAGAATTATGCCATTCAAAAATTCCTCCTGATATAAATGAATTATCAGCAATAGAAAGTGCGATAGGTAAAAAAGGATGGTGGAAAGTGACGAAAGACTTGAAATATCTTTCACTTTATTGGAATAAAAGTGATGGGTTTTTAGTTAAACCATACAAAAGAATACCACGAAAAGGATATATACTTTTGGTAGAAAATGGAATATCGTTAGGGAAAAAGCCAGAACCTGGTCAATTAGCAGCAGCAGTAAAAAAAGCAATAGAATTTTCAAGACTTTAAAGCAAGCGTCACTTAGAGTATTTACATATAAATTATTGCAAAAATTTCGTCCCAATCAAGAGAAATCAAAAGATTGTGAAATGATGTACTTAAAGTAACGGGTGTGATAGCTTAAGAACGATTTTGCTGCTTCGGCAGCCTTTTTTAGTTGTTCCACTAACGAAGCAGGTTAGCATTCCTGTAGATTGTTAAATATCAGGTTTGAAAAAAATAGAGCCCCTCAGTAAGATACGAGTATAGAGCCCAATCTAACTCAGAGTCTTTAGGAGGAAGCCCTACTATGAATTTTAAAATGCAAGACAAACAAAATCAACTAATAGAAAGAAATTCCGATACACATCTTATTGTTGGTGTGGATATCGCTCAACATCTATACGTTGCCAGAGCAGTTAACTTCCGTGGAATCGTAGTTGGAGATCCTATTACATTTGAAAATAATGAAGAGGGGTTCGTTAAACTATTAAACTGGATTCAAGATTTAAAAAGACTAAAAAACTTAGATGCAGCAATAGTAGGTATGGAGCCTACAGGCCATTACTGGATTAACCTATCAAAATGGATATATAACATCTAGAACAATTATTAGAAGAATATGACCTCGCAGTAAAACAACTCGAAAGAGTTGAACAACAAGTTAAAGAAGTCCTCAATAAAATACCATATGCAAAAAAACTACTTACGATTAAAGGAATAAGTGAAATTTCATTAGCTGGGATACTCGGTGAGTCAGGAGATTTAAGTGGATTCTCCCACGGAAACTCTCTATTACGTCATGCGGGATTACATTTAGCTGAAGCAAGTTCAGGTAAATGGAAAGGTCAGATTTGTCATTTCAAAGCGTGGAAGATCAAGACTCCGACGCTTCCTCTACTTAGCAACTATGAGCCTTGTGATGAATAACACTGAATTTAAAGCGGTTCATTCCCATAATGTGAAGGTTAAAAAGATAAAGAAAATGAAATCAATCATGAAACTGATAGGAAAACTAGCAAGGATTTTTGTAGGAATTGCACGACGGAACGAGTCTTACTGTCCTAATAAAATCCAAGTATTAATTCCTTTAGCAGCTTAGAATTAAATAGCATAGTTGAAAATAGTTAACTTTAATTTTTGAATGTTGTCTTATTCGTAGGATTTCAAAAATGCACGGAGTACCAGGTTTCTTCAACAAAAGGGCACTGTGACCCATCAGGTTAGCATAACTGGCCTCTACCCCTTGGATAGGCATGACGAAGGAATGAGAGGGCAATTGACCCGTTGAGACATGGGAGGGAAAGCCTCCAGGGGCGGCGTGGAGATGTGCATTATATGGTAAAATATGGAGTGTTAGCTGACTCTTTTATTTAACTATGCCTTCACGAAGCCAAAATGATCTGAACGCATTCCAATTACCCGTAAATCCAAATACAAGGGTTATGAAATCCTGCGAATAAGTGAGCATTTGAGAGATATCCGTATCAAACTGAGGGAGTTGAATTAGGAGGGTGGTTGCGGCGGGTTAAACTTCGGTACCATGCCATGGGTAATACATATAATAACTACAGTTAATTTAATAAATTTATACGAGGAGAAAATTTTATGCTTACCGAAGCCGATGCATTTAGATATGGCGGTTTTATAACTGTAAGACTCATTGGTCAATTGCCCACACCATGCGATGAAGTAGAAGAACTCGTACATTACCCGGCAAACGGAATTGGTTCTGCTCGAATTTTTCTTAGAGTGGGCAGAAAACCCGGACTGGAAAATATGTACTGCACACAGGGATTGGGGAGAATATGGAGTATGAATTCAGAGATTCGTGATAATTATTCTAAGACTGTAGAGATTTTTATAAATGACCATTTTGTGAGGAAAATACGAGTCATAGAAATCACATATGAAGGATGGCATAACATACATTGATTGATAGCTTTACCCTTTTTTCATATTTAGTTAACACATCTTATCTACCCGTATGGGTAGTCTTTCTTTGAATTAACTATGGTTATCTTTATGAAATTTGATTTGATTGTGAAGAAATGTACTTACACTAACGGGTAGCAAGAGTTGAAGATTGGGGTTGCTGCGGCAGCCTTTTTTCTTTTTCCACTAACGGGTAGGATAGTGGATAAAGGAATATGGTTAAATGATATTTACCGAGGAAGATATGACTTCAAATAAAAACACTCCAAACTTTTCCATAAATGGTGATACACTATAAAAAAGGAGGGAAATTCAGAATGGAATTCAAATTTGGGAACTTTGCTATTGTGCTACCCCCTTTACACATTACGATTATAGCAATAATTATTATTTTCTTTTTAGTAAGGTGGAGCAAGCAATTAGAAACACGACGTTTTACGATTTTCTTTTACTTTCTGATAAGCACTTACATTGCTCCAATTTTTTCTCGCAGTACAAAGAAGGTGTCTTTCAGCTATGAATTCCGTTGGGATTTATATTCGTTTTCTTATACTTGTTTCGCAGTAAAAGAAACCATCCATCTAAAATGAAAGCGTGTATTTTAGGACTTTGCATAGCATTATATCAGTTAATTCTTCAATATGTTAGGTAGTTTTTGGTATTCCACTAACCAGGGCAAGAGTTCTTTTAATAATCTATTATCCACTCTTCACCTAACGAGTGCTTTTCTAGAAAATGTTATTTTACGGTGATTGTAAATAAATCTGGTTGGAGGAAAAATGATTAAAAATTTATATTCATTTTTAAATCAGAATTTTGAGGGGCTAATTTTAGAACCACCTCTACTGTATTCTTGGAGTAATGGTATTAGGTTTGAAATTTCAAATCCGATAATACCACACTATGCAAAAGAAAATTTGAAACAAACTTTTCAACGTTCCATTACTTTGTTTAAAAAGGTGTTTGATGAGAGAGATGAAATTCTGCTGGTTGCCGATGTGCTTACAACAAGTAACAATCACTTTCTTCAGAGGAAACCTTTAAATGTGTATAAGAAGTATTTAAAAGATAAAGATCTATTTTACAAATTACACCATCAACTTTTTGTTAGGTTCTTCGAAGATGAAGTGGATCAGATGGTTATTCACCGATTTATCCTTCAGTGTAAAAAAGATACTATTAGGTATGCCCCACTATTAAAAGCCATTTGTTATGAGGACTTTGCACATTCATCTACGATCTTGAAAAATAATCAAGAAAGTGGATATGAAATTTATTTTGTTAATCTAAATAAAAAAATAATTTTTCACTTATATGATGATCGTGGCTGCGATATTTTAGCAGCCGATAAAGAGGATATTCGTTATCTTTATGAAGAATTTAACGATTGGATATTAGATTATGATCGCAAAAGAATTGATCGCTTGTTTAAGTAGAACATAACGTTCATCTTCAACTAACGAAGCAGGATAGTTTAATTAGAGCCTGAAATCTCATACTAAAATAAGGTGTTTTAGGGAAAATAAACAGATTAAATGGAAAAAAGTTGATTTAAATCATATTCATATTGTGGGTTAAAAGGTATATGAGCTGCTTTCGAGGGGATGAACCGGGTCTTCAGCTTACTTTATGGTAAGGTCTAGTAATTTTTTTTGAACTCTTCCTAATTTAATTATACCATTTAAAAAATGGATAATATAGACTTTTTATTCTCATTTACTACTGCTAAAATCAATAGAACATTAATGGTTAGGGGAGATGTGGAATGAGTTCTTTGGTTCTCGGTTTTCAGGAAATGGAAAAAACACAGCTTTTGCTCGTTGGTGGAAAAGGGTTAAATTTAGGGGAATTATCAAAAATTCAAGGAATACAAGTACCAGAAGGATTTTGTGTTACAACAGTGGGATATCAAAAAGCCATCGAACAAAACGAAACGTTTCAAGCTTTGTTGGATCAACTAACAAAGCTAAAAGTAGAGGATCGAGATCAAATTGGTGAAATCAGCAGGAAAATTCGACAACTCATTATAGAAGTAGAAATTCCTTCAGATATTGTGATAGCAGTTGCTCACTATCTCTCCCAGTTTGGCGATGAACATGCTTATGCAGTGCGTTCTAGTGCGACTGCTGAAGATTTACTACATGCCTCTTTTGCTGGTCAACACGACACCTATTTAAATGTCATCGGAAAAGAAGCAATCTTGCAGCATATCAGCAAATGTTGGGCTTCCCTATTTACGGATCGTGCGGTAATCTATCGAATGCAAAACGGATTTGACCACAGCCAAGTTTATTTATCCGTTATCGTTCAAAGGATGGTTTTCCCACAGGCTTCAGGGATTTTATTTACCGCTGATCCAGTTACTTTCAACCGAAAGTTGCTATCAATCGATGCCAGTTTTGGACTTGGAGAAGCACTGGTCTCTGGCTTGGTATCTGCCGATGGTTATAAAGTACAGGAAGATAAAATCGTCGATAAGATGATAGCAACCAAAAAATTGGCTATTTATGGACTAAAAGAAGGCGGAACAGAGACCCAGCAGATCGATCCCGATCAGCAGCAGACTCAAACACTTAATGACCAACAAATTTTACAACTGGCGTGCATCGGAAGACAGATCGAAACTTATTTTGGCTGTCCGCAAGATATCGAATGGTGTTTGGTTGATGATACATTTTATATTGTCCAGAGTCGTCCAATCACGACTTTATACCCCATCCCTGAAGCGATTGATCAAGAAAACCACGTCTATGTATCTGTCGGTCATCAACAAATGATGACAGACCCCATAAAACCATTGGGATTGTCTTTTTTTCTGTTAACGACTCCTGCGCCCATGCGTAAAGCTGGTGGAAGGTTGTTTGTTGATGTCACACATCAACTGGCTTCACCTGTCAGTAGAAACATTTTATTAAATGCTATGGGACAACACGAGCCGCTCATGAAAGACGCACTTATGAATATCATTGGGCGTGGAGATTATATAAAATCGTTACCAAATGATAATAAAGCACCGAGTCCCACTAGAGGCAATACAGATAAGCTGGCACAAATCGAAAACAATCCATCAATCGTTTCTGATTTGATTAAGCGTAGTCAAACATCGATTGAAGAGTTAAAACAAAACATCCAAACGAAATCAGGAATAGATTTATTTGATTTTATTCTAGAAGATATTCAGGAATTAAAGAAGATTTTATTTGACCCACAAAGTTCAGCTGTATTTATGGCTGCTATAAATGCTTCAACATGGATCAATGAAAAAATGAACGAGTGGTTAGGTGAAAAAAACGCAGCAGACACGCTATCTCAATCTGTACCAAACAATATTACTTCGGAAATGGGTCTAGCACTATTGGATGTCGCAGATGTGATTCGTCCTTATCCAGAAGTAATTGATTATTTACAACATATAAAAGATGATAACTTTTTGGATGAACTGGTTAATTTTGATGGTGGACAGGAAGCTAGAGACGCTTTCAATGCATTTCTCAACAGATACGGAATGCGATGTGCGGGAGAAATCGATATTACTAGAACACGATGGAGCGAAAAACCAATTACACTTGTCCCCATAATTCTCAATAACATCAAAAACTTTGAGCCTAATGCAAGCAATCGGAAATTTGAGCATGGGCGGCTTGAGGCTTTGAAAAAAGAACAAGAGTTATTAGATCGATTGAAGCAATTACCGGATGGTGAACCAAAAGCCAAAGAAACAAAACGAATGGTCGACCTAATCCGGAATTTCATCGGTTATCGTGAATATCCAAAATACGGCATGATTAGTCGTTACTTCGTTTATAAGCAGGCTTTACTGAAAGAAGTCGAACAGCTCGTGCAAGCCTACGTTATTCATGAAAAAGAAGATATATACTATCTCACTTTTGAAGAACTTCGCGAAGTCGTACGCACAAATAAACTGGATTACCAGATCATCAGCAAACGAAAAGATGAGTACAAATTATATGAAAAACTAACTCCCCCACGTGTTATCACCTCTGATGGTGAAATCATTGCAGGTGAGTACAAACGAGAAAATCTTCCAGCGGATGCTTTTGTAGGTCTACCTGTTTCTTCTGGAGTTATAGAGGGAAGAGCACGTGTCATCTTAAACATGGAAGATGCTGATCTAGATGATGGAGATATATTAGTCACCTCCTTTACTGACCCTAGCTGGACACCATTGTTTGTATCCATAAAAGGCCTGGTCACCGAAGTTGGTGGACTGATGACCCATGGAGCAGTTATCGCGCGTGAATATGGCTTACCAGCCGTTGTCGGAGTAGAAAATGCTACCAAACTGATAAAAGATGGGCAACGAATTCGCGTGCATGGGACAGAAGGGTATATCGAAATATTATAA
>NZ_JBALOS010000278.1:0-313 GCF_036962765.1 Neobacillus drentensis | reverse complement strand
TGGGACAAAAAGTTGAAGCCAACTTTATCGGTGGTGCATACTTACAAATTGATAGTTACCGATCCAACTCCACTCAATACATCAATATGACCGACCCTCCAAATGAGGAGATCGGCTTTTTTTATATAAATTTGTGAATGATATCATTTAAACTATAGGGTGCTTGAGTTAAAGAATACGAGACTACTTAGCAGCCTTATTGATGTTCCACTAACGGAGGAGTTTAGTTTATTAAGAAACTTTAATTTATGTAGTCCCTTATGAATATTAGGTGTTAAAATTAGATGGTATATGTTTACTTATTATCCATTTT
>NZ_JBALOS010000277.1:1507-12222 GCF_036962765.1 Neobacillus drentensis | reverse complement strand
AATCATTTCATTTCCTTCTACAATTCCACACCCGTGCCATTTAGACAATCTGCACTTCCAACTGACTTATTTACAAATAAAAAAAGAAACCCCTTAGGGGTCTCCAACAATGGATCAAGCTTGGGTTTTTCAAATCTAAACTAATAGAATCATATCCTCAAATACTTCGTTCCAATTTTTTGTTTTAGCAAGTGTCTTGCGCCTGCGGATATAGTCTGGATGAGTTTTGGTGCCTTCTAATTGTTCACATACCCGGATAAATTCATTTGTATCATTATTATCTAAATGTGCGTATACAGATTCCTCTGCATATTTTTTAGTTGATGGCAAATGCATGCCAACTACCGACTTCCCCGCTGCCAAAAATTCAAACAACTTTAAGGGAAATACAGCTTGATTATATTGAGATGATTTGTATGGCATGATTCCAATATCGATTAAGTTCATATATTTTGGCACTTCTGTAGGTACGACACTTCCAGTCCATAAGACATTACTCTCCGTTAATAAGTCTTTAAATTTTGGATGATCATTTGTTCCATCTGGACCTACAAATAGAAAAAGCCACTCTCGTTTTTTTTGTGCTGCTTCCTGGATTAAATCAAAATCCAGCTTGGGTTTAATTCCGCCGATAAATCCCAAAACGGTTCCGTCAAAATGATCAGGAAGAATATTCGCGATTTGTGTGGGATTTTTTGCAAACAGATCAAATTCCACCCCATTTTCAAAGGTAAACACCTTTTCTTCTGAGCCTAACTTTTCTACGATTCTCGTACGTAGAAGTTCAGATGTACAAAAAATGACATCTGAATTTTGAATGATCCGATTTTCTGCGCTTGATATGATGTTCTTTCTAAAATTGGCAACAATAGAGTTTTTCCCATTGATAGGAGAAGTCCATAAATCACTGCAATCATAAGCGATTTTATTCCAAGAAAATACGTCAGTAAGTAATGGAAATCCAGGAAAGGTATACCATAGATTAACGGTATACTTTTCCTGTGCTTCTTTTAAATATAGTAATAAGGGCTGCAGCTTAGTTCGATGAAATTCATCCATATAGCGCCCAAACCGAAACACTTTTTGTGGAAATAAATCTTTGATCGTCCATTGTTTTATTCTATTTGACATTATTGTGTATGAATCTTCTTTTTGTTCTGGTGTCGGGCAAAGCCAAATAACCTCTTTTGTTTCAGGATGATTTTGTAGGAATTCAGCAAGCCGATGTCTTCGGTACCGTAACTGGTCCTGTGCCCATTCACCTGTTGCCACAATAACATGTATACTCTTCATTTGTTTCATCCCTTTTTATATTCTTTTTAATACAGCATGAAAGGCATAATGTGAAAAACACCAACAAGCCTTTAAGACGTTCAGTTTTTCTAACTTGCGATAGACAAACCAATTCATTTTTGCTGCTTTCCATTTGTTTTTTGAAATAGAGGGATTCCCTATGCGGTACTCGGCCAAATTTTCATTTAATCCGTATGCATTGATCCCTTTTTTTAATATGGCTAGCCAAGTGGCTAAATCCTGTCTTGTTCGTATGTTAGGCATCTGAATATCGCCTACTACCTTTCGATCTAGCATGACTGTCAAACATCCAATAATCGTATTCTTTAACATATCATTATACGAAATTTCCTCAGGGGCGAATATCTGTTTGTTCAACAGTACTCCCTCATTTGTTACAAGTTCGTAACCGGTAAATGTAAACGCATAGTTGTTAGTCTGCATAAAAGAAAGTTGTTTTTGTAATTTTTCTGGTTTCCAGGAGTCATCACTATCAAGAAATGCAACATATCTTCCTTTTGCATGCTGCAATGCTATGTTTCGGGCAACAGCAGCCCCGCCATTCTGTTGTAAATAAATAACATGTATTCTATCATCTTCTTTTTCAATACGCTCTAAAATATCAGGTGTATTGTCAGACGAACAATCATCGACAATAATCATCTCCCAGTTTTGAAAGGTTTGCTTTTTAACAGAAGCGATTGTATCCTCGATAAACAAACTGGCATTATATGAAGGCGTTATAATGGAGATCAGTGGCTGCTCCGGATTCATGAAAATACCTCCTTTTGAAATGACTATTCCCGGAAAATGGTTGGGAAAACAATCCATAAAAAGCTTAATGTTACCCCCAATAAAATCCCTAGTACTGCTCTTTCCTTTGAATTGAAAGCTCTGTTTTCAGTATCGATGGTGTTTATGTCAGCAGGTTTTAATAATGTGGCTGGTTTTATATCATTTAGAGCTGTCTTAAGTTCAAATAATAAGCGCAGCTGGTCACCTTTGGCCTCGGATGCTATTTGTACACCTTTTATTTCTTCAATAGATTCTTGAAAGAATTTTTGTTTTTCTTGGAATCTATCTTGGTCGATTTCCAGAAAAGCAGTTGTTATCTCGTTTAGCACTTTAGCCGTACTTTCCTCTGAATGATCTGAATACGAAAGTGTTATCAAGTTGTCAGGTCCTGCAGTTACATGTAAATTCGTATAAATTTCCTCAAACCTTTCTTCCCATAAATCCTTCAAATGTAATTCGTAAATCAGGATGTTCGGGTTCGTGAGCATATTAATGACACGTTTAGGATCATTTAGCTCTGGATAATCATAGTTTCCTAAGGTAAGGACTGTATCTAAGGTATAATTTGATTTTGCCTTTCCAACTGGAATAAGCCATCCAATTACACCCAGCAAAATCGTCATTACTAATAATAGTAGGAAGTATTTGTTCAATCTTTCTTTTAAAATTTGAATCTTATGTCCCATTTAAACCTTGCTCCTTAGTAGGAATTTTCTTCATGTTGTTGATATTGTTTGTTCGAAAACACAGAAACCGTACAAATAACAAATCCTAGAAATACCCAATGAAAAAATAGATTACTGACAGAACTCGGACTGATACTAGAAACAATGAATCCGATCAACCCCATCATACACGCTTCAAGTAACCCTTTTTGGTTCCTGTTTCGTTGGACTTTATAAAATCTGTAGAGACTTATGAACAGATAGACATACATGGTGACGTAACCAAGCATTATGATGACTCCAAAATTGCCCATTATTTCAGCGAGCCAATTATGGACTTCAACCACATGGTTTGTTGCATAGACTGACTCGTTTTTTAAATAGTAAGGTACATTGCCTGCCCCCNNGTATTCTTCAGTAGATTTAATCTTGCTACATTAGATGGAAGAATTTCATACCCAGAATAAACAGTAGAAGCGTTAACCAATTGGATTAATTTTGGGATAATTGCAATCGTGCCCACTAGAAAAACCGATGAGCCGATTATAGCTGCCATTCTCTTTAAATAAGCCGGTAGAAGGATATACAGATAAACGGCTAAACCTATCATGACTCCAAGCAGACTTGCCCGTGAATCCGTCAAATAAATGAGATATACACAAATAATCGCAAGAAATAAGCTAGTTGTTTTTAAAAATAGTTGATTACTATTTTTGGTTAAAGATAGATAAAAAAAGAATGATATAGTAAGAAACGTGGCAAAATCATTTTGATTATAGAAAACAGATGTTGGAAATGACAGCTTATAAAGTGGGGCCCCATACAAAGTTGATGTCGGCAGCTGAATCTGAGCAAAATGATTTACTAATCCAATCACCATTAACAGGACTGTCATAACCAGCCAAATACCATAAAACAGGAACAAATGATTCATCTTTCTAAAGATAAAGACGGCTAAAAAGACAAACAATAACCCCATGCCCAATAGAATTAACGACTTAATTCCCTCGAAAACCGATTTTGCCCATAGCAGTGATACCGCCCCATAGGCAAACCAAAACAGTAGAAACAAGAGAACACCTTTTACATTTACTTGATTCCAATAATAAGGAAGATTCTTTTCTTTCATTACATGTGAGAAAAAGATCATAGCAGCAACGATCAATACCAAGCGATACAAAAATATACTAAAAAAGCCAACATGAATGCTTAAAACAGATTGATTCAGAAATGTTGTCATGACTAATAAGTACATCACGCTAGATAATTGGGGTTTATTGATAACGTTCATTTTTATAAGTAAGATTAAAATGATAATTGCCCATACCCCAAGAAAAATCATCATTTCAAACTGCATTTCAACAAGTGAATAAATAACGGCCAATCCTACTAAGAGAAAAGCTGACACACCTGTTGCTTGCTTTACCAGTGGATTACTTTGCATCAAACTTCCTTCTCCTTTATCAAAGGCTATTTTCGCATGGATTGTTGTTTTTCGTATAAGTGTATCAACCCGTTTAACTACATGCTTCGTGGCATCTTTTCGTAAGAACATTTGCGAAAATTGCCTAGAAACTTAGCAAAGGACCCATATTAATATCCAAAAACAACAAAATTTACGAAAAGAGCCTTTTCAAACTAACCATTTAGTGAGAGCAATTGCTTTTTCATTGCGAACTGGAGAGTTTCCTGCAACCCTTCGAATAGTTTGGTAGAGGGCTCCCAATTCAGTAATGTTTTTGTTTCTTCATTGGCGAGAATACTATGCCGAATATCGCCTGGACGATCTTGTTTATAAATTGGACTCAAATCTGAATCAGCTGCTTTTTTCATCGTTTCGAACAACTCATTAATGGAAATAAACGATCCTGATGACACATGGACACTTATATTTTCATTTGCATGAAGAGCCTTAACATTAGCAGCCGCTACATCTTTTACATAAATAAAATCTCTTGTTTGCTCACCATCGCCATATATAACAGGGGTGCTATTTTCAGTCAGTTGACTCGAGAAAATAGCTACGACTCCCCCTTCACCCTTTGCATCCTGCCTTGGTCCATATACATTGCTGTAGCGCAGAATACTATAGGGTAGTTGGTATAGTTTACTTGACATCTTTAAATAATTTTCAACCGATAACTTTGTCAGTCCGTAGGGAGATTCCGGGTTTGTTGGGTGTTCGATAGTCACAGGCAATGCGACAGGATTCCCGTAAACAGCTGCAGATGAAGCAAATACAAATCGTTTCACCTTTGCTTTAATGGCCGCATTTATCATGTGAAGAGATCCCCTAATATTTATTTTTTCATCCATTAGGAAGTCCTTTACAGACTCAGCCACACTTACTTGTGCAGCTTGGTGAATAATATAATCTGGACAAAGCGAAACAATTAAGTCAATGACACTTGGATCGGTAATGTCGTGATTATAGACTTCAATAGGCAAGTGTTCGATGTTTTCTAGTTGTCCAGTTGAAAAATTATCAATAACCGTGACATTGAAATCATGTCGAAGCAATTCCTCCACAATATGGGAGCCAATAAATCCAGCTCCTCCCGTAACAATTACTTTACTCATCTGTAATACCTCCTATAATGTCCTAGATATGGATGATTCTGCATGTATGGCAGGCCTACCAACCGAAAGATACGTAAATCCAAGTTCTTTCATCACTTCTAAGTCAAAGAGATTACGACCATCAACCATCAGTGGCTGGTTCATTAATTTCTTTACTAATGATAAATCTAATGTTTTTACGTCCTGCCAGTCTGTTAAGATCATACAGGCATCTGAATGATGAATAGTCTCATAGATATCCTCTGAATAGGTGCACTCATAACCGATTTGTTTTTTCGCTTCGACAATCGCGATAGGATCATATGCCTTAACGATTGCACCCTGCATTGTTAAATATGGAATAATATCTAAAGCTGGTGAAGACCGAACATCATCGGTATCTGGTTTAAATGCTAAACCTAGAACACTAATCGTTTTCCCTTTTAAAGAACCTAATGCATGAGACAATTTATTCACCAGCTGCACCCTTTGTCCTTCGTTTGTATCTATGACTGCCTTGATTAATTTAAAATCGTATTGACAATCTTCGGCAATGTGCAGGAGAGCAGCGGTATCCTTTGGAAAACAAGATCCACCGAATCCTACACCTGCTTGTAAAAATTTATTGCCAATCCGGCTATCTAATCCAATCCCTTGAGACACTTTTGTAACGTCGGCACCAACGCGTTCGCATATGTTGGCAATATCATTAATAAATGAAATCTTTGTTGCCAAAAATGCATTGGCAGCATATTTAATGATCTCAGCTGTTTCTAAAGAGGCATTCACAATATTTGTGGTAAAAGGCTGATGAATTTCCGCAATTATTTGAAAAGCTTTTTCGCTTGTGGCGCCAATGACTGCGCGCTCCATGTTCATCGTATCTTTGATAGCCGTTCCTTCTCTTAAAAATTCAGGATTGGAGACAACATCAAAAGGATGTTTTCCAGTAGAATATTCACTAATCACAGATTCTATTAATCTTCCTGTGCCAACGGGTACTGTACTTTTTGTGACAATGACTTTATACCCGTTTAAATTTTCACCAATAGATTGAGCGACCTGTTTTACATAGGTTAAGTCAGCTTTACCTGATGATGTCATCGGTGTCCCAACTGCAATAAAAATCACCTCAGCATCCTGGATCTCTTGACTAATATTAGCGCTAAATTTCAGTGTTCCTTTCCGAACATTTTTTTGGACTAATTCTTCTAATCCGGGCTCGTAAATTGGAATAATCCCCTTTATGAGTTCATTGATCTTCAATTGATTAATATCACAGCAAGTCACCTGGTTTCCTGAATCAGCAAAGCATGTACCTGTAACAAGACCAACATATCCAGTTCCTAAAACAGCAATTTTTTTCATCCTTATCAATCCTTCCAGTTCTTTATTAAATACAGTCGCGACTATATCGTTGAATAAATGGATTCGATCGTCCGTTGATAGACAGCTTTTAACAAAACAGCATTGTGATCAGCATGATAGTTTTTTTGAATATTTTCATACAGTTCATGCTGAACCTGCGAGGTAGAAAGATGTCGATTTAAAATATCGTTTATTCGATTTACCAGGCTTGAAACCGACCTACTTTCGATTAAAAGCTGACTATGCTCCCCAAAAAGCTCTGGTATACCACCCACTGCCGTACATATCACAGGCACCTTCAGGGCTAGTGCTTCAATGACAACGGTTGGCATGCCTTCTGTGTAAGACGGGAGTGCAAATACATCACTAGCAAGCAAATAATCTTTTACTCTTTCATTTTCTACTTGCCCCGTTAAGAACAGCCTTCGATTGTAATCGGAATGCTGCCTTAATTTTTCTTTTGCTGGTCCATCTCCCACAAATACAATAGCTACATCATTTGAAAGCCATTTAAGTGAATGGGCGAGTTCAAAAACTCCTTTTGCTTTTGTTAGCCTTCCTATAAACACAATAATTTTCTTGTCCTCAGGGAGTTGAAGGCGTCTTCTTATTTGCCATTTGGAGTCATCAGCAGGTTGAAATTGTGATAGATCAACACCTATGGGAAGGACGATACTATCTCTGCCAGATAACTCCTTTGCCCTCAGCTTTAGGCTTTGACCCACTGCCAATACCTGATTTGCTGCCTGTACAGTCTGTTCGAATACTTTTTTGGCACTTGAACTATAATGGGGATAAATATTTACATCACTACCATGTAACGTTAAAATCCACGGCAGTCTTTTTTGCTCTGCCACTATTCTCGCTGCCCCACCAGATGGCATAGCAAAATGGGCGTGAATTAAATCGGGCTCTATCTCGTATTCCGACATTGTTTTTAATATGGAAGCAGCAATTCGTTTATCCGGCTGGGCCCATCTTAGCTGGCCTGGAAGGGCTAAATAGGGTGGACGGTAGACCGTCACTCCATTACGGATATACTTAAATGGAACCCCATTATTAGCACGGTATTGCCTTTTTACGTACCTGATCAAAGCGGGATTGCGCGGCACAGGACAAATCACTGTGACCTCAACGCCTAACTTGATTAATGCTTGAACTTGAGTCTCATGAAAAACACCCAGACCTGGTTTTTCCTCACTAGGATATACACTTGTAATCCATAAAATCTTCATTATGTTTGCCCTCTTATTTGTTTTTTTACGATCCTCAAGAAAAAATTTGGATAAAGCTTATACAAAAGCAAAATATAGACAACACCACTTATACCGACTGAAAAAATAAGAGGCCAAATGCTCGATTGGGTGAAATAATTGACAGAAATCTTTTTCAGACAAAAAGCAATGGCTGTTATCAGCAAAGATAATAGGAATGGAACAGAAATAGATTTCAGATATTGCCGAAAGCGCAGCTGAATTAACCAGTTTAATAACCATCTTCCAACTAAGAAATTCACAAGGCTTACTCCTGCATATGTCCAGGCTACAACTTCCAGTTTATTGGTCATAACAGCCATCCATAAAGAGGCACCATAGACAACGAGAACGGCGGCATCCCAATAAAAAGCGATATTCGCTTTTCCTTTTGCTAAAATAACTGAGCCATTTGGGTTCATTAAAACCCTAAGAATGCCAACTAAGGCCATGATTTGCAAAACAGGAACGGCGTCCAGCCATTTCTGTCCAAAAATAGTTATGATAAAAACATTTGACACTGCCGTAAGACCCATTAAGATGGGGAAAGACACTAGACTCAATAGCTTTGTCATGTGCAAGAATCCATCTGTTAATAAAACATGATCTTGGTGACTTTTCGAAAAAACCGGAAAAGCAACTCTTGTAATAATTGGATTAATCTTTAAGACCGGAATGGTCACGATTTGATAGGCAAGATTATAAATACCAAGTGCCTCAGCACCCATAAATCGCCCGATTAAGATCACATCAAGGTTGGAACCAATTCGATTGACTAATCGTGAGGCCAGTTGGAATGCCCCAAACGCCATGTATTCCTTGCATTCCGACAAATCGAATACGAAAGATGGCCGCCATTTCTTTTGATAACAGATCAAATAAAGAAGCCCTTTTAGTGAATTCATTACGACTTGTGAAATGACATAGGCATAAATGGGACTAATAGTAAAGATGAGAATGATCATTGTAAGGAAAGAGATCATTGTCGTACCCGCTTCAATAGCCCCTAGCAAATTAAAACGTAAATCTTTTTGCAGCAAATACTGGCATTGCTGCCCGACCGGAGCGATTAAAAACATCACAGCCAAAAGTCGAATCAGTTCTATTAATTCGCTTCGTTGAAAGTACATCGCAATCAAGGGACTAAAGAGGAATAAGATGACAAACAACCCGATTCCTACCACCACATTTAGCCAAAACAAAGATGACAAAACGCGTGTTGAAACCTCTTGTTTTTGAATCACGGCTGAACCAATTCCTAGATCAAGTAAGATCTGAGCGAACACAACAATCGTGGTAATCATTCCAACTAGACCAAATTCGGATATACTCATTACTTTGCCAAGTAATGCAAACTGAATAATTTGGATGGCAGTTATAATAAGTGTAGAAATTCCTGTCCACTTGACTCCTTTATGCAGCTGACTTCTGATGACTGACATATGCTTCCCGCCTTTATTAACGTGCTCCCTCTCCTGTGAAAATTACTTTAAAGGTCTTTATGATAATTTTCACTTCAAGTAAAAATGATAGATTTTGGATGTATGCCAGGTCGTATATCAGTTTTTCTCTTGGAGAAATATCATACCCTCCACTGACCTGCGCAAGACCAGTAAGGCCTGGTTTAACAAGTACCCGATTTTCGAATCCTTTTATCTCTTTTTTAAATTTCTCTGTAAAGAATGGTCTTTCAGGTCTTGGACCTACAATTGACATGTCCCCTATTAATACAGAGACCAATTGAGGAAGCTCGTCAATACGAGTCTTTCTGATTACCGCACCCACTCTTGTGATTCGGGGGTCATTTTTTTCTGCCCACTTTGCACCTTCTTTTTCTGCATCCATTCTCATCGATCGTAATTTCATCATCTTGAATCGTTTTCCATTCTTGCCAATCCTCTCCTGAACATAAAAGGGAGAACCTGGTGTTTCAATGACGATGAGGATCGTAAATATAAGAACAATTGGCAGTGCAATAATCAATCCAATGGCTGCAAGGAAAATATCATAAGCTCTTTTTAAATAGAGATAATGTTCTACATTCTTTGATAATCTGAGATTGGATGACGGTACCCTAGGATATTCTTGGTAGATAGTAAAGCTTTTTTCAGTACTCACAAATTTTTCACCCCAAAAGATTTTTTAATAATGAGACTTGCTAACCCATACGTAAAGTATAGGTACATATTTTGAAGTTGCTGTTGAGAAGAGGTGAAGAGTTTGTAAAAGATTTTGAATATTTATTAAGTTCGTAAATACTTTGTAAAGATTTTTGCGAAACATAGGAAGATATACCGATAATATGAAAAAAACGGCTAAAAAGAGGATGTGGATATATCCCCTTTTTTAGCCGTTTTTTAGATTGCATCTATGTTGTCCCAATACAAAAAAATCCCTCTTGTCTCAACAAGAGGGATTGGATTAGGCAATTGATTCTTTATTGGCTACTTTTAAAATTTCTAGCAGCTTAATATGGTAACCATCGATTTCAAGTACTTTAAATTCATAGTCGTCATATCTAACTTTATCGCCTTCGACGACATCCATTTTTTCTGATAAAATCCATCCTCCGATTGTATCCATGTCGGAATTTTCGAGATCTAGCCCGAATAAGTCATTGATTTCATCTATAAGGACTTTACCATCAACAATGGTTTGGTTTTCACTAATTTTATTAATCTCTGGTACTTCGTCAGCATCAAATTCATCACGAATCTCGCCGACAATTTCTTCAAGGATGTCTTCGACAGTGACTAACCCTGCAGTACCGCCATATTCATCC
>NZ_JBALOS010000277.1:562-1460 GCF_036962765.1 Neobacillus drentensis | reverse complement strand
ATGAATTGGGATCGATTCAATCACTTGGATGACAGGACGAATATATTCTTGAATCGATGTTTCAACATTCTTGCCCTTGATATATTCGGTAAAAACTTCCTTCATATTTACCATACCAACGATGTTATCTTTTTCACCATCAATAACAGGATACCTTGTATAATTTTCTGTCGTCACAATTTGAAGACATTCATTTAAAGATTGAGAAATATCAAATGCAATAATTTCAGTACGAGGTACCATAATTTCATTGGCATTTCGATCATCAAATTCAAAAATATTGTTTACATATTTATATTCTGATTGATTAATCTCCCCACTTTTATAACTTTCAGAGATGATTAACTGAAGTTCTTCTTCTGAGTGAGCGGCTTCATATTCGGATGCAGGCTTCAATCCGAAAATTCCAACGATTAAACGAGCAGAACCATTTAGAGCTTTAATAAAGGGATACATAATTTTATAAAAGAGCATCATCGGTCTTGCAAAGATCAAAGTGACCGTTTCTGCCTTTTGAATGGCAAAGGTTTTAGGTGCTAGTTCCCCTACAACCACATGAATAAATGTTACTGATGCAAAAGCAAGTATAAATGAAGTAATACTTGCGATGGATTCAGGCATGTTAAAGTAACTCAAAAGCGGATGAAGAATATGTTCCACCGTAGGTTCACCTAACCACCCAAGCCCTAACGCTGTAACAGTAATACCTAATTGACAAGCAGATAAATATTCATCAAGGTTTGCAACAATCTTTTTCGCCGCGATCGCGTTCTTGTTCCCTTCGCTAACGAGTTGATCAATTCGAGTACCGCGGATTTTAACAATAGCAAATTCGTAAGCTACAAAAAATGCTGTAAAAGCAATTAAAATTGCTATTATTATTAGATTAGTAAGTATC
>NZ_JBALOS010000277.1:0-518 GCF_036962765.1 Neobacillus drentensis | reverse complement strand
CCTTACTTAATGAATAAGTAAGGATTACACCTCCTGTTTTTTTACGAGTTAAATAATCTATTTAGCTAAATAGTAATAATAATGATTGAGCCAATGTAAGACCTTCCGACGATAATCTATTTACAAACTTTTCTTTTTGTTGATCGTTTAACTTTTGAAGAATGGGTTCCATTACATTAATTTCTTCTTTCAGATGCTGCATAATACTAGCAATCTGTTCAAAATGTTTTTCTACCTTTTGTTTATCAATGGTATTGTCTGATTTAATCAATTCAATCGAAGACTTTATTTCCTCAAGGGGCATATTTAGATTCTTATAATGCTCAATCATATTCAAAATCTTTATGCATTCTTCCCCGTACAATCGATAATTAGAATCCGTCCGAATAGGGTTTAGTAAGCCTATTTGGGTGTAATAATCAATTGTCCGTTTCGAAATATTCTTCAATTTCGCTATTTCACCAATTCGATACAACTCCCCAAATTACTCACCCCTTCCCAATTATATAATACTATTA
>NZ_JBALOS010000276.1:0-27387 GCF_036962765.1 Neobacillus drentensis | reverse complement strand
TCCGCTACCCCAGTGAAATCAAAGTCTTTTGCATCAAGGACAACCAATTTCTTGCCATAACGCTTAGAGAATTCTAGAGCTCTTTCTTCTAATGGTCTTGTTTCGTCTAAGCCTAGCAAAATAATGAAAGGTGTTTCTTGATCAATAATTTCAAATGGTCCATGGAAGTATTCCCCTGCATGGATGGCATGTGAATGAACCCATTGCATTTCCATAAGGATACAAATTGCATAGGAGTAGGCGACCCCATAGTTTACTCCGCTTGCCATTGTATAAATTATTTTTTCATCTTTATAATCTTGTCCAAATGCTTCTGCTTTTGATTGATAGAGTGCTGCTGCTTTTTCATAAATATTCTGTAAATTCTCAAGACTTTCTTCTACTATACTAGCTTTTTCGTTATTTTCAACAACTTTTAGTACACCAAAAACTAGTTGATATAAAACAGAATAATTGGTTGTGAAAGCATTCGCTCCTTCACCCCATTGATACTTCAATACGACATCAGAAGCTTGTGCCAATGGTGATCCTTCCACATTTGTTAAAGAGACAGCCAATGCCCCTTTTGATTTAGCAAATTTTGCTGCTTCCACTGTTTCAGGTGTTGTTCCTGAATGGGAGCAGAGGACGACAAGGGAATTTCCTCCAAGTTTTGCATGATTTCGGTGGATAAATTCATTTGCACTATACAGGTGGGAATCAAGAACTTTGGCTTCACGGTCAATTACGTACTTGCTTGGATACATAATGGCAGAAGATCCTCCACATGCTACAAAGAATACATTTGAAATATTTCTTTTTTCTACTTCTGCTAATGCTTGTTGAACTTGATTTTTAACGTCAACTACTAATTCAGTCGTCATTTTTGTTGCCTCCCTGATAAAATATTTTAGTGAATGAACACCAATAACCGTTTCAAACAACATACAACTTTATATAACGTTATATGTTGTTATATATAAATTACTATATTTCTAAATTCTAGTCAATTGAATTTTCAGAAAAATGAAACGACATTTCTCGACACAAAGCAACACCTCCCTAATGGAAGGTGTTTTAAAATTAGTAGATTGGAGTTAAATAACCACTTATTGATCCCAAATTTTCATTAAAACTAGATTAATAACGGTGATTAGCCCATAAATAAAGGCCAACGCTTGTTTTTCTAAACTTAATAATGCAATGACAGGTAACCCAAAAACAACAATCTCTAAAAGGAGAAATGGGAATCCGCTTAACAGATATGTCGCTTTCGGAGCTCCAAATAATCCCCAGATTACGGCTATTAGTAATGGCAGGCCGATTCCAACAATGATCTTTAATATGGTTCCCTGCGAAACTTTGAATCCCCAAAACCCTAAGATTATTAGTACAAGAATTTCTAATAGAAATCTTACGCCAATATTAAATAATTTTAAACCCTCCATTACATCTCCCCCTTTTTTAAGAATCGGTCACTCCATGACCGATTTCTCCTCTTCTTGCTGAATTCGGTCACTTAGGCGCCCGGATTTATCTGCCGCTTTTCCAGTTTATATGCCACTTTCCTGTTTTATGCTCCTTCCTTCTTTTCCCCACAAAAATCAAAAAGCCAAGGTTCTTCCCTGGCCCATTTGAATTGTTACTCCCCTATATTGTTTTCAAACCACTCCTGCAGCTCTTTTAAAGAGGTAAAAGTAAAAATCTCCTCGCCATTCTGACCATTATCAAATCCGGTGTTTCCCCTTAAGGATATTTGCCCTTCATCCTCAGAAATTAAGATGGCATAGGGATGATTAACATTTATGTACCTTGAATCCAAATCGTTATCAAGCCAATTCTTGCTTCGCAAAAATGCTTCATAGTGTTCCATTAAATTTCCTCCTGTCACTAAATATTGTTCCTCAAAACTTACTAATATATGTAGATACCTCAGAAAGACGTTGTTAAACTCCAATTCCAAGTTGATATCCTGCTAGTTTTTCAAAAAAAATAAACCTATCCTACTAAGCAAAAGCACTCTGGTTTGGCGTGTATAAATTTGTATTTTAGGGGATAATTTCTCTGAGGTGACTTTAATGAATCTTAAGGACTTGAAAGAAAATGATGATTTTATTCACCGTGAAGTTAAAAAGGGAAATCTAAAAATGACTCTTTTTTATTTGAAGTCACTATGCGACGAAAAAAAAATTACTTGTAATGTCATCTCAACTTTTTATGATACAGAAGGAATCATTGAGTATGAAGAATATATACGCTCATTTGAAGAATGGTCAATAATTAAAGATGAAAAAGATGCTGTGGAAAAAATTTTCAGCGGATGCATGATAATCTTACAAAACAATAAAATGTACTCTGTTAAACTGGACAATATTGAATCACGTCCTGTATCTGAATCGACAGAAGAAAGTATTTTGCAAGGTCCTAAAGACAGCTTAAATGAAAAATTAAGTATATCCTTAAACATTATTCGCAATCGATATCGAAAAGAAACGTTGAGGGCTAAAAACCACACATTAGGAAAAATTTCCAAGACGAATATTATTTTACTGTACGATGAAAAGCTCTGTGATAAACAAGCTCTACAACACTTGAATAATAAACTAAAAGACTTAAAAGTTGATTTATTACAATCTGCGGGTCAGTTGCAAAAATTATTGGTGGAGAGTAAGTGGTGTCCTTTTCCTTTATTTATGACAACAGAGCGACCTGACAGAGTAGTAACAAATCTGTCTCAAGGTAAAATTGTATTTCTTATTGAAGGATCTTCATGGGTTTTACTAGGACCAGCTAGTTTCTTTGATTTTTTTAAATCTATGGATGATCAAGTAGAATTAGTCACCATAGGAAAATTTCTTATTTTTATTCGATACATAGCACTTATGATTTCACTTTTTCTTCCCGCTATATACGTCGCCGTCATTTCTTATTCTCCAGAAATTTTAAAAGTACAATTTGCTCTTCTAATTGCAGGAAGCAGAATAGCGGTTCCTTTTCCTTCCTACATTGAAATTATCTTTATGATGCTGATGGTGGAATTTTTATGTGAAGCCAGTATTCGTTTACCAAGAACCATTAGCCCATCCGCAACGACTGTAGGTGGCTTAATCCTCGGGCAGACAGCATCCCAAGCAGGACTAATAGGCAATGTTATGATTATTGTCATTTCTATTGTTGCCATTTCTATTTTTGTCATTCCGGTTAATGCCATGCATCAAGCTATCCGACTTATACGATATCCACTCATTGTACTTGGAAGTTTATTTGGAACGATAGGGGTGCTAATAGGAACCTTTGCTCTTATCGCATATCTATGTAGTTTACGTAGCCTAGGTAAACCGTACATGCAGCTATTTGCTAAAAACTGATTGTAGGTGGATTTTAATGCTAGGACAGCGTTATTACGTTTATTTGTTTTATATCAATGCACTGGTGAACGTAACTGCTTTTATCCCGCAAATCCTTTACAAAAATCGATTTAACGGGAGCTTATTTAGTTTAGCTCTTTCAACCCTAATAGGATCGTTTCTTATTATTATATTTCAAACTCAAATGAAAAAATTCCCAAGACAAAATATTGCTCAAATTATGGATAAGCTATTCCCAAAATGGTTTCAGAAGACTTTTCTGTTTTTTAATTTTACTCTACAAATTTTTGCAGGTATGTTATTTCTTATCTCTAACACGCAAGTTGTAAGCCTTTTTTTAACCCAGGACTCAATTATCGTCTTTTATATTTTTCTCTTGTTAATCGTATTTGTCATCATGAATCAAACAAATTCCATATTGTTTATGCTAGAAATTATTGTTTTATTAGCGATACCTTTCTATCTTTTTATCACGATGAGGTTTTTTACCGATCATTTAGTAATGGTCGATTCCATCAAACAATCTTTTACTTACCTAATGCATGTGCCAAAAATGAATGCAGTTGCTGCTGGATTATTTGTTTTTACAGGATTCACAAATTTTATTATTTATGGTGAACATATTCTTTCTATTAGTAAGAAAAAATTATTAATTGCTATAGGGATTATTTGTTTCATTCTTTTTTCTTCCTATTTCGTACCAATTGGATACTTTGGACTTAATGGTGTAGGAAAGGAAAGCTATGTCTGGGTAACTACAGTTGACAGTATGCGCTTTGATTACTTCTTTTTAGAAAGAATGGTATCCATTTTTATTTTGGTCCAAATTGGCATAACATTGATGTATATAATATTATCCTATCACTCGGCACTACAATATCTTCAGTTAATGACAAAAAATGTTGGAGGACGTTCAAAATGGGTCGGCATATATGTCGTGGTGATATCAGCTTTAATTACTCAGCATTTTACAGACGAATTCAGGTTGTTAAAGCTTTTCAATTATTTTTTTATTTTTCGTATTATTTTAGATCTATTTTTAATGTTAATTTTACTTTTTGCTTCAAAAAAGCAAATCGAAAGTTAGTAATAGTTTTTTTAATATTACTGTTAATTCCTTTTTTAGTTAATGGGTGTTCATTTAAGGATATTGATAAACGTTCATTTGTTACATCAATTGGTATTGATAAGTCTGAATTATTGGGAAAAAAATATAGAGTGATCCTCAAAATTTCACTTTCAAAGGGAGACCCAGCTACAATAGGAGCCGATTTTACTTTGCTAACTTTTGATGCCAATTCCATTTCTGAAGCTCTAAGACGAATGAAGTCGATGACGGATAAAGAATTGTTTTACGGACATACCAAAACAATTCTTATTGGAGAAAAAATTGCTGAAGGTGATATTCGTCTATTATTAGATTATTTCGTAAGAAGACCCGAAATACACAAGACTGCGTATGTAAGTGTTGCTGCTCCAACAGCATATCAGGTACTAGAGTACAAACCTAAAGTAGAACGAGTTGCAGGCAGTTATTTATTTTCAATGTTTGAAGAAAGCAGCACTGATTCGCCATATATTAAAGTGTTAACACTTTTTGATGCATATAGGAGGGAAACAGAAACGGGAATTAACATGGCTATGCCTGTAATAGAAGTTAAAAACAATAAAATTCTAGTTGATACAATTGCCCTTTTTAGCAAAAAGAGAATGGAATCTAAACTTAATCCTAAAGAATCTGAGCTATTTAGACTCCTGACTGTGGGTATTAAGAATGGAAATACAAATATTAAGACCAAAGATGGTACTTATGCAATAAATATTTCAAAAGGAAATGCAAGCTTCAAAATTAAAGAAGACAATAACAACATGTTATCAGCCTTTTTTTTAATTAAATTAAATGCAATTGTAGAAGAAAAAATGGACAATCAAATAAATCTTTCCAATGATCAAATAAAAAAAATACAGGATGAAACTGAAAAGAAAATTAAAAAAGATGTCAATTTACTTTTAGATAATTTAAAGAAAACAAAACTAGACCCCATCGGATTAGGTCTTAAATTCAACTCAAAAAATTTTGACCATAGGAATTGGGATAAATATTACCCTAACCTCAAGTTTAAAGTAAATGTGGCTTGTAAGATAAATGGAGCTGGTATCGTTGAATAAAATTGGTTCTATTCAAATGCCTAATTTGAAGGAATGTACATAAACAAACGGGTGCTTTTGTGCAATAACATACGAGTTTTGTGTTGTTGTAGTAAATGGGGTCATTTGTAGCACAAAAAAAGGATAGATAGAGCAAATTTTATTCTCTCAACTATCCTTCTAATTTATCCTTTATAATGTGCGACATTTAATAAAAATATATCGTTATTATGGTTTCCAACAAATCTATTGACTTTTAATAAAATCAATGTGAATAGGTCTCAAAGTTTACATTTATTTTTGCTTATAATAAGTAATTGCTAATGCAAAAGCCAAGACGGTGCCTTTTACAATGTCCATTGCAAAATACGGGACTGACATCATCACGAGTCCATTTTGCAGGATTCCAATCAGAACAGCGCCGACAAAAGTTCCAAATGCATTTGCCTTTCCTGCCCCGAGCACTGAAAAGCCAATGAATGCGGCGGCAACTGAATCCATCAAGTAAGGAGCACCAGAGTTAATTTCCGAAGTTAACACCCTCGATGCCAGCACGATTCCACCAATGGAAGCAAACAATGCTGAAAGCAGATACGCAGTCACTTTATATTTATTGACGGGAATCCCTGATAGTCTTGCTGCTTCTTTGTTTCCACCAATCACGTACATATAACGGCCATGCTTTGTATAATTCAAAAAGATATGCACGAGAACTACAGTCACTGCCATAATAATGATAATCCATGGCACTTCGCCGATTTTTGCAAAAAATGGACTGATCAGGCCTGTTGCCATAGAGCCATCAGGCATAACCATATTTTGCGAAACGGTTGCCCCTTTTGTATAGGTCAATGCCGTCCCTTGAATAATAAACATCGTTGCCAATGTCATCAGCATATCAGGAATTCTTAATTTCACTATCATAAATGAGTTTAATGCACCGACAACTAATGATGCAGCAATCGCAGAAATGATCGCGACTAGTGTATTTTGGGAAAACCAAACGAACATTGAAATGACAATGGCGTTTGATAAGGATGCGACCGACCCTACTGATAAATCAAAGCCATCCACGGACAAAGATATCGTAATCCCGATGGCAATGATCGTTACAATCGAGATGGAGCGTAAGATATTAATGATATTGCTGCCTTGAATAAAGGTCGGATTGGCGACCGAAAAGATAAGAATAAGTGCCACAATCGTAATAATCGTCCCGTATTTATATAAAAAGTGGAATAACTCAAAGACTTTTTTTTCTGGGGCTTCCTGCTTCTTTGCTGCGATATTTGCCTCCATTTTTACCTGCCCCCTGTTGAATAATATAATAGTTCTTCTTCGTTCGTCAGTTTTGTTTCAACTTCCTTAACGGACTTACCATCATATAAAACATAAACACGATTGGTTATTCCGATAATCTCTGAAAGCTCTGAAGAAGCATAAATAATTGCTTTCCCCCGGTTTGCCAGTTCCACGATTAATTCAAAGATATCCTTTTTAGCTCCAACATCAACGCCTTTGGTTGGTTCGTCAAAAATATAAACATCCGCTTCAGCTACGAGCCACTTTCCGATTGCCACCTTTTGCTGATTTCCTCCGGAAAGATTCTGAACCTTTGTTTCTTCTGAAGGTGTTTTAATCCCAAGGCGGCGGACCAACTGCTTGGCGGTCTCTTTTTCTTTTTTTCGATCCAAAAAGCTAAACATCTTTGCAAAATCCCCTAAATTGGCTGCAGTTAAGTTGGATTCAACCGATTCCAGAACGAGGATTCCTTCCTTTCTCCGTTCTTCCGGAACTAAAGCAATTCCGTTCTTGACCGCGTCGTAGGGAGTCTTTAATTTTAACGTGTTCCCATGAAGAAGAACCTCTCCCGACGTTACTTTCTCTGCACCAAATAACGCTTTACACAGTTCTGTTTTTCCAGCACCAACAAGCCCTGCAATTCCAATAATTTCTCCCGCTTTAACATGAATATGTAAATCCTTTATTTTCCCTCGATCCGAAAGACCTTTTACTGCTAGGACCGTAGTTCCAATCGAAGCTTTTTTAGCAGGGAACTGTTCTTCCAATTTTTGACCCAGCATATATTCAACCACTTTGTCAGTCGATGTATCGATAACCTTCTTTTTTGCAACAATTTCACCGTTTCTCATGACGGTAACTTCATCACAGACGTCAAAAATCTCTGGCAAGCGGTGGGAAATAAAAATAACCCCGACATTTTTTTCTTTTAAATTACGAACAATCCGAAATAATTCACTGGTTTCAGTATGACTCAACGGGGCAGTCGGCTCATCTAAAATAAGAAACTTACATTGATTAGACACTGCTCGAGCGATTAAAATCATTTGTTTTTCTGCTAATGTTAACTCACTGATAAGCTTTTTTGTTGAAAGCGTAATGTTCATAGCCGCTAATATTTCCTCTGCACGCTGATGAAGGTTCTTCCAATTCATCCATTGCTTCTTCCCCATATTATGGACGGTATCTAGAAGCAAAATATTTTCAGCAACTGTTAAATAAGGAATAAGCGCTGTATCTACCTCTTGATAGACGATTTGAATTCCTGCGTCCTGTGCCAGTTTCGGAGATCGAATCTTCAGTTCCTGCTCATTAAGCTTAATTTCACCGGTATAGTGGTCATAGGCACCGGAGAGAACCTTCATTAAGGTTGATTTTCCAGCTCCATTTGCACCAATCAAAGCCTGAATTTCCCCTGTTTTCATTGAAAAATCAACTTGATTCAGTGCCTTCACACCTGGAAATTCTATCGAGATATTCTTCATCTCCAATGTTGAACTCATTTAACATCCACCTCCGTAAGCAAACACTCTCTTAATCTAATGAAAAAGAGAGTGCCTTGTTGATTATCGACTATTATTGATAATGCTTCTTTAACGTCTTAATCCACTCTTCTTCAAATGCAGCCGATTGGCCCCAGCCCGGGATAATTTTTGCAAGATTAACCATATTTACAGGGTCTTTTGATTTCTGAAGATTCTCCTGTGAAACAAGTGAAGCCTCTAAATCAAAGGTCTTCGGTGTTTCTTCACCCGCAAGTTTTTTCGCAAGGATTCTCATATCAACAGCACCAATAAGTTTAGGATCAACAGCGGCTGTATATTTCCAGGCACTTCCTTTTCTTTGAATTTCTTGTAAATCTGCATTAGAAACATCAATACCATAGATTTTCACTTCTTCACGGCCTGCTTCTTTTAAAGCACGTGCTGCACCGATAGCAAAAGCATCCCAGGTTGCAAAAATCGCATCCAGTTTACCTTTTGGATATTTATTTAACATGGCTGCTACTGCATTTTGCGTTTGTACACTTGTATCTGCAGCAGCTACACCAAAACGTTCCACTTCTTTAATTCCAGGATTTTTGGCAAGCACATCTTGATAAACTTTGTTACGTCTAACCATTGGAGGGAAACCGTCTACCCAAAGGTAAGCAATATTCGCTTTCCCCTTTGTTTCTTTTACAAGTTGATCAAGTGCTAGTGTCGCTAAGGCTTCATCATCCTGAGATGTAAGTGTTACTCCGTCAACAGTTGCTAAATTTGCATTGGAATCGAATGTAACAACACTTTTTCCCTTTTCAGTAATTTTCTTTACATCATTTACGGTCGCATCGTCATCCCCATGGGAAATGATAAATCCATCATAATCTTGGTCTAATGCTTGATTAATGGCATCATGGAATTTAGCCGTATCACCATTTGCTGTAAACACGTCTACTTTAAAGCCTAGTTCTTCTCCTTCTTCTTTTGCCCCAGCTAGGAATTGAGCCGTGTGATCGTCACCGCCGATTTTACGGATAACCTTAATTTTCAATTGGTCCCCGTTCGTAAATTTTTCTGGTACCCCTTCAAGGGTAACCTTTTTACCGCTTGCTTGTTTGGTTTCTCCCCCAGAAGCACAGCCAGTAAGTAAAAGTGTTGCTGCTAATGCTGATACAAACGTACTTTTAAAGATATTTCTTTTCATTTTTAAAGCTCCCCCTTTTTATCCTTATCAATATCTCGTTATCCCTATTGGAAAAGTTGGTTTTTAATAAAATAAAAAACCTCTCCAGAAAAGAGAGGTTTCATCACAAAAATTAAAGGACTACTCCTCTCTTATCTTTCAAAACAAAAATTGTTTTGCAGGATTTAGCACCAATTCCAAAAAGGAACGGTTGCTGGGCGTCATCGGGCCAGTCCCTCTGCCACTCTTGATAAGAGAACATAATATTCTGTTAAGTAATAAACTAGATTTTATCCGCCTATTAATAAGTTGTCAATAGTGTTTTGAATTTTTCTAATAAAGCTATTATTCCCGATCCGAAAGGACATTGGAATAATAGTAAATGTATATCCGAACTTTATAGATAGGATATCCCTTTAAAGTTGTCAGAAATTTCGGTATGATAATATTTAGTGAAACGAAATATATTTCAGAAAGAAGTGTTATTTATAGTGAATCAGCAGGAAAGTGCAAAACGTAATTTAATCATCATGTGGTTTGCGAACTTCTTTGTCGCCGGAAGCATGACGATGGTTATGCCGTTTATTTCCTTATACATTGAGACATTCGGTGACTTTTCGGAAAAATATGTCCAGCATTGGTCGGGAATCACATTTGGCATCACATTTGTTTCTGCCTTCCTCTTTTCACCGATTTGGGGGAGAATTGGCGATCGCTATGGAAGAAAAAAAATCCTTATCATTTCCGGATTAGGGATGGGCCTATCTATTTTTCTCATGAGCTATGTCCAATCGGTCTTGCAGTTACTGTTACTGCGCTTTTTCATGGGCTTTTTTTCAGGCTTCATCCCAATGTCACAGGCATTTATCTCAACGCAAACACCAAAAGAGATTGCAGGACGTGTCCTTGGAACCTTGCAAACAGGCAGTATTACTGGTTCATTGTTAGGACCCATGCTTGGCGGAATTTTAGCAGATTCTCTGGGCTATTCCACCACCTTCAAATGGACGTCAATTTCCATTTTTATTTCTGCCCTGCTAGTCATTGTCACCAAGGAATTCTTGATTCCCGTTTCAAAGGGTGCAAAAACACATTATTCAAGCAAAGAAGTGTTAAGGCATATTATTCGGAATCCAGTGTTACTAACGGTTCTGCTAATTTCATCTCTTGTCCAAATTGCTCACTTTAGCATACAACCAATTTTGTCCTTATTTGTTAGTGAACTGCACGGCCCAACCAATGTTGCCTTTTATTCAGGGATTGCTTTTTCTGCTGCTGGACTTGGCAACCTGATGATGTCGAGGAAATGGGGGAAAATTGCAGATAAGTATGGGTATATCAAAATATTAATTATTCTTCTTTTCCTTGCAGGAATTGTCTACTTGCCTGGAGCAGCGGTTTCAAGCTTTTGGCAGCTGGTCATTATCCGCTTTGCTCTAGGTATCACGATTGGAGGAATTATTCCTGTTAGAATTGCCTATATCCGCCAAGAGGCTCCGATTGCGATGCAAGGCGAGGTGTTAGGCTACAATACCAGCTTGCGTTTCCTTGGGAATATCGTCGGCCCGATGTTGGGTGGATTTATCTCTGGTTACTACGGCTTTTCTGCTGTCTTTATCAGCACAAGTTCATTATTAATCATTAGCGGATTAATATTATTTGTTTCCATGCACCGCCATCCAAAACTTGCAAAACATTCGATTTAATTAAGAGCGCCATTTAGGATAAACCGGAATGGAATAATATATTTTCCAACCTGTATGATTAACTCACCATTTTTGGGTTAGTCACATAAGAAAAGCACTTTAAATGGGATACCCAATTAAAGTGCCTTTGGTTTATGAATTTATTCTGTTTGTTCGAGTAGTAAAATCCATTTCCTTATAATAACTATTCTTTACTAATATATTTGGACCAATACATTTTACAGCTGGGCAATGACAACTTAATTCCTTTGCAATACGGGAAGACTGCCAGGCTTCATAAGCATTTAATAGATTTGTAGTTTGAATATTTCCTAATGGCGGGGTATCTCCGAAGTCAGTCACAATAATATCTCCATTAAAAATATTTACATTGAGTCGTGATCGGCCGTCTGGATCGTTTCTGACTGTAACGTTATTACTTTGATACAAACGTTGTAACAGAGCTAGATCCTCCTGTTCACTGCTGCATGCATAAAATGGAAGTGTTCCAAACAGCATCCACACTTTTTCGTCTCTTATATCCAGTATGTGATGGATCGCTTCCCGAATCTCATTTAGTGATAAGGTTTCAAGATTGCTAGCAAAGTCACTTGGGTACATAGGATGTATTTCATGACGCTGACAAAGCATTTCATCGACAATCTGACGATGTATTTTCTCTAGATGCGGAAGTGTACGCTTATTAAGCATCGTTTCGGCTGAAACCATCACCCCTGCTTTTACCAGCTCTCTACTATTTTCTATCATTCTCTTAAAATATTTTTCCCGTTGTTCATAGTCTGGCTTCCGTTCCATTCGAGCAAAGCCACCCTCAACAAAATCATCCACTGTCCCCCAGTTATGCGAAATATGTAAAACATCTAGATAAGGGACGATTAATTCATAACGATCAAGATCAAGGGTCAAATTAGAATTAATCTGTGTACGAACACCGCGCTCATGGGCATATTTTAAAATCGGTACCACATAATTTTTTACTGAAGATAAAGATAGCATCGGCTCTCCTCCAGTAATACTTAGCGAGCGAAGTGACGGAATTTCCTCTAACCTTTGAATGAGAAGTTCAAGAGGAAGGGCCTGCGGATCCTTTGTTTGAAGTGTGTATCCTACAGCACAATGCTCACAGCGCATATTACAAAGGGTAGTTGTGGTGAATTCGATATTGGTGAGCTGAGGCTTTCCATATTGCTCGATATCTAAATAGGCTTCCCATGGATCATATGAAGGGGTAATTTTTTTCAATGTCGACATAATATCTCCTTAAAATCAGTCTTCAAAAAACCTCTCTATTATAGCTGATTTCCGGATGTATTTGCTATTTTAAACCATTACAAAAGTTTATGTATTATAAAATATAATTATTCTAAGCTTGTTTAATGAAATATTTACCTCCAAATACATAACCCCAACCTTTTAGAAACAAAATAAACGGATACTATTTAATAGTGAATGGTGGGAATGTCATTATGGAAATGCAGCCTTTAGGAGAAGCTGAGAAACTCGCCCTTAAAAAGATGAAAATCTTTCGGCAAAGCATCCTTCGTTATATATTACGGGCAATGCTTGCCAGTATGTTTATCGGTTTTGGTGTCATCGTAGCATTTAAAACGGGGAACTTTTTCTATATTAAAGATAACCCGTTCGCCTATCCGATGGCGGCACTTACCTTCGGTTCAGCAATCATTTTAATCGCATATGGCGGTGGAGATTTGTTTACCGGGAACACCTTTTACTACACTTATGCCGCGCTTCGCAAGAAGATGAACTGGACTGATGTCGTTAAGCTGTGGGTTTGCAGTTATGCAGGAAATATTCTCGGGGCTGCTGTCTTTGCCTTTATTATTTTTACAACAGGGCTTTATGAAAGTTCTTCGGTTAATGGTTTTTTACTCCATGTCGTGGAAATTAAAATGCAAGTTCCTACTACTGAGTTATTTTTCCGGGCGATTCTCTGTAATTGGCTTGTCTGCATGGCCTTCTTTCTTCCAATGGGGTTAAAAGGAGATGGGCCGAAAATGTTTGCGATGATGCTGTTTGTGTTTTGTTTCTTTATTTCCGGCTATGAACATAGCATCGCTAATATGTGTACGTTTGCCATTGCCTTAGTCTTAAACCATCCTGGGACGATTTCATGGGGCGGAGTCATTCACAATCTAGTGCCGGTTACGATTGGGAACCTAATTGGCGGTGCAGTTTTCATGGCCATGATGTACTATTATGCTAATAAGCCTTTTTTAGATGATTACGATAAAGAACAGGGCAGCTAAGTTGAAATGCTGCCCTGTTCTTTTAGTTGTTGGTGGGATATCGACAAATTCCCGGGGAAATATCAACAATATAACAGGGATATCGACAACTATTAAGAATATTCTAAAAATAATAATAATTTAATTTTATTTGGAACTATAATTCCATAACGTTTTATAAGCCAATTTCCAGGCAAAAATAGTGCTGATAACGATTAGGATAAGATATATTGTTACACCGAACGGGATGAAGGTAGCAGCAAAATGAATCCCGGCGAAAACAGCCATCAAAAGGATCGCAATGATAATTTTCAATCCACCACTCTGCTGAGCGTCCTCAAATGATTCAGAAAAAGGCAATGTATCTTTCAGATAATTGGAGCATAGGACCGTATATAAAACTGCGGTAACGAAGACGACCAAAAGGTCATCAATAACCTTCCATCCGAAAATGCTTATAAAAATCACGCTTAAAATGAAATAGACAGGAAGAAAAAGGTTTACAATAAACACCTTAATGGCCGCACTATATAGTGGTGCTAGACTCTGGATTGGCGCCGTTTTGTAAATCCAGGCACCCTTATACTTACCAGAATATTTCAGCATCGTAATCGCATTGGGAATCATCAAACTACAACTGTAAATAACTAGATATGATTTGCTAGCGACGAGATGAGCATATGAATTCATTTGAATTTCATTAAACAAGAAAACAAACGGAAGAACAAGGGCCAATCCTAATGAAGGATACACCTTTAAACGAAATTCCCTTTCGTTTCTCATCATGTTAGTAGCGAAGCGAAAAAATACTTTCTCCTCATTACTTCTGCATATAACACGGACAAGCCAACCTTTCCATCTTAGCCCCTTACGTTTACTCCCCCCGCTATTATTGGTTAGTTTTTGCAGGTTTCGTTCAAACGAAGGCATCATTCGGCTATAGATGAATATGGAAATAATCGGGATGATTAGTGCTAACAGTGAAAACATGACTAGGAAATAGTCATAATGTCTTTGTAGAATTAACTCAAAGGGCGCTCCGAACCAGATGGGCGGGATGAAGAATTGCCACCAGCTGGGTGAAAAGGAAATTTCCATATCGACAATACTAAATGCTCTTCCTAGAACCTGATATCCTACGGCAATCGAAACGGATAAGCCGATTTGAACGTAATTAATAATATCCTTTAGTTTTTCACCATCAAAAAATCTCAAAATGAAATAGTAGATAATAGCTGTTAACACGACAATAAAAAAATTGACCAAAATAAGCCCTATGATTGTTAGGAGTAAGAATAAAACACCATGTCTAAATGTTCCTATCACGACTGGAGCAATGGTAAGCGCCCCTGTGAGAAAGAACAAATAAATACAAATATGTACCGTCTTTGCAGCATTGAGCGTCTTTTTTTCCACTGGTTTTGTTAGGAGTATTCCTTTGTCCCTGACATCAAGAAGTACATTGGAAAAGTCAGAAATCATCGAAGTCATCACAAGAAACATGATGATTCCAAAAAAGATGCTCATCTGATAAAGATAGTTCTCGCCAAATATCACTAAAGGAATGAGCATGACACTTAATAAGACATACATCCCTAAAGACTTGATAAAGCCATTTTCTTCGGGTTTCTTCTTTTTCTTCCCTTGCTGGTTAAAGATGGTTGGGGTTCTCCGTCCATCCATCGTTAATTTAACTGCCAATATTTTTCTCATTACTGGGTAATTGATCCCAAAGTTCTCGAAAAGTTTATGAAACAAATCTAGGAATTTAAGCGTTTGAAAGTTTTTCATTGCTTAGACCTCTTGAACGATGGACACAAATTCTTCGGCCAAACCTTGATATTGATTAAAGCCTGTCAGTTGATTAAAGATCTGCTCAAGTGTCCCTTCCTTATTTTGCTCCTTCAACTCATTGAAACTGCCGTCGGCAACAATTTTTCCATCATGAATGAGAACAATGCGGTTGCTAATTTTCTCAACCACATCCATGATATGCGATGAATAAAAGATCGTCTTCCCTTGGGCAGCGAGAATCGCTAATATCTCCTTAAAGACCATGACGCTATTTGCATCAAGCCCGCTTAACGGTTCATCTAAAAATAATAAATCTGGATTATGTAGTAAACTCGAAATAATCAGTACTTTTTGGCGCATTCCTTTGGAGTAGGAAGCGATTCTAGCGTGGTACATCTCTTCGAGTCCAAAAACCTTCATCAATCGTTGCGCTTTTTCATCCGCAGTATGAAAGTCCATACCATATAACTCACCGACAAAGGTTAAATACTCCATCGCGGTAAGGTTATCATAGAGTTCAGCAATTTCTGGAATATAGCCGATTTTTCTTTTATAATCGATATTCTTATCCGTCACTTCTTCACCAAAAATCTCAACCTTACCGTTATAGTCCCCTTCAAGACCCAGCAGAATTTTAATGGTTGTACTTTTCCCTGCACCATTTGGACCAATATAACCGATAATTTGTCCGCGATAGACAGTTAAATTAATTCCTTTAAGAACGTTTTTCGTATCATAGCTTTTTTCTAAATCTTTAATTGACAGTACCACTTCTTGCTCTCGATTAAGTTCGATGCTAATCACCTCTTTTATATTTAGTAGTTTAATATTAACATAATTTACATTTCTTTCTAAGATAAATAAAAAGCACACATGAAACGGATATCACCCCATGTGTGCCTTTTCTATTACCAGCCTATTTTTGTTTACTAATAAAATAAACATAGGCTTTTATCATAAAATAGCTTACTTCTTCAGGCAGAAGTTCTTTAATTGGTTTTAGACGGTCACGTCCTGCTTCCGCTAAGGCATTTTCTAAAAGCGGCAAGTATTCAGACGGAATATATTTGGAAAAATCTACTTCTAAACCTTGCTGTGCGCATTGAAGCAAGTGGGTTTCAACCGTGCTGACCGCCAATTCCCGCTGTTCGGCAATTTCATTTATGGAAAGACTACTTTGGTGTAATTTCAACGTCTCCAAATGCGATTCGGTTACACCGGGTTTTTTGGCGGGTCTCTTTGGAGCCTTCTCAACAGATATCAACTCACTTTGGTAATCTGCATTTGTTTCACAGAAAGTACGGATCGCTTGGATAAATTCAAGGCCATACTTTTTAAGCTTCAGTTCTCCCACACCGCTCACCTGTAAAAACTCTTCCGTCGTCTTTGGCAGCCTTGCACACATATCTTTTAGGGAAGCATCAGAAAAAATCACAAACGGCGGTACCTTTTCTGATTCGGCAATTTGCTTCCTCACGTCTCTTAATACCTCAAATAATGGGTCATCCTTGGATACCTGTTTCACCTGGACGGTCTCACGGCGATGGACCTGCTCCTTACCTAAAAGGATTTCTTTTCCCTTTGGTGAAACAAACAGGGTTGGAAACTGTCCTTGTTCGATCGCAATTAATTCCTGTGATATCAAAAATTCAATGAAATCACTGACATCCTTTGAACTTCTATCCTTCATGATTCCATAGGTTGGCAGTCTGTCAAAGCCCATTTCGGTTACTTTTTTATTTTTCGACCCTGTTAACACTTGAGCTGTGATCGTTTTTCCAAAGCGCTGCCCCATCCGAATAACGCAGGACATCACCATTTGTGCTTCTTTCGTCACATCGATGCTTGTCCTAGTATCTAAGCAGTTGCCGCATCTGCCGCACGGCTCTGTTTCCGTTTCGCCGAAATATTTTAAAATAAATTCCTGCAGACAGTTTTCTGTATGGCAATAATCAACCATTTGCTGGAGTTTTTCTAACTCTTGTGTCATTCGGCTCCGATCACTAGACTGATCAATCAAAAAACGTTGAATCTGGACATCCTGCGAGGAATGGAGCAAAATACATTCGCTCTTCAAACCATCCCTGCCCGCACGGCCTGCTTCTTGATAATAGCTCTCCATATTTTTGGGCTGCTGGTAGTGGATAACATAACGGATATTGGATTTGTCTATTCCCATCCCGAAGGCAGAGGTAGCCACCATCACAGTTGCCTTATCTTCTAGAAATCGTTCCTGCTCTCGGTTTCGCTCCACATCGCCCATCCCTGCATGATAGCGGGCCGCCTTAATGTTCGCTTTGAGTAGTCTTTCATAAATTTGGTCGACATTCTTCCTTGTCGCTGCATAAATAATCCCTGCTTCTTTATCATTCCTTTTTAGATAGTCTTTGATAAACTTGTCCCGATCCTGACCCTTGATGACCGTAAAGGATAGATTTTCCCGCTCAAATCCAGTAATAATCGTATTCTCTTCATCAAGTCCTAATAAATCGCAAATATCCTCACGAACCTTTGGTGTTGCTGTAGCCGTAAGAGCTAATACCCTTGGTCTTTGCGGCAGACTTTTAATTAACTCTTGAATATGGCGATAGCTTGGCCGAAAATCATGTCCCCATTGTGATATACAGTGAGCCTCGTCCACTGCAATTAATGGGATGTCCATGCTGTAAAGGTCTTCAAGAAAATCTTGGGATTCCAAACGTTCAGGTGCAAGATATAAAAGCTTGTATTCACCTTGAATGACTTCTTGCATTCGCTTATTTGCTTCTCCATAACTTAGCGAACTATTGATAAATGTTGCGGGAATACCGACTTGATTGAGGGCATCTACTTGGTCCTTCATTAAAGAAATTAGTGGGGATATAACAATCGTGGTACCTGGTAAGACAAGAGCAGGAATTTGATAACAAATGGATTTCCCACCACCCGTTGGCATGACAGTAATTGTATTTTTGCCGGATAAAACGGAGCGAATGGCTTGCTCTTGGCCAGTACGGAAGAAACGATAACCGAAATGGGATTCTAATAAAGGCAGTGCTTTTTCAAACAACATTTTTCCTCCTTTAACGATGATATTCTTACTCTATTATACTGCTAGTCATACGATTTTCAAAAAGCAATTATTCTATAAAAATAAGTAAATATTTGCTAAAATTGAAGTCGTTTGGTAGATAATTTGTGACAAAAATAGCAATTTTTTATTATCAAACAACCTAAATATATAATGGAGCACTAGAAAGGAGGAGACCATGGCGATTAAAGCTGTAATTTTTGATTTTGATGGAACGATTATTGATACAGAGACCATTTGGTTTCATGTATTTGAGGAATTGCTAAAAGAGAAGTTCAATATAGACTTGCCCCTAGAGGAATTTGCAAAAAGTATTGGAACGACAGATGAAGTTTTTTTTCAATACTTAGAAGCACAGACTGGCATGAAGATTGATGCAGACGAAATAAATCGTTTAGCAAGTGACCGCTTCCTAGAAAAAAGGGGTATTTTAGGAGTACGTGAAGGTGTTGTCGAAAAATTAGAGGAAGCTAGGGAACTCGGGTTTAGGATTGGGCTTGCTTCCAGTTCTTCACGAGAATGGGTCGAGGGTTTCCTCAAACAGTTTAAGCTTTGGCAGTATTTCTCTGTTATTAAAACAAGAGAAGATGTCGATAAAGTTAAACCTGACCCTGCGCTCTATCTTAAGGCTTTAGAGGCATTACAGGTCGAACCGCAAGAGGCCCTGGCAATTGAAGATTCCATTAATGGAGCTATAGCCGCAATCGAAGCAGGAATGAAATGCATCGTGATACCGAATCAAGTTACATCTTTTTTAAACTTCGATGATAAAACCCTTCGATCAGAGTCCTTTGTTGATTTTAACTTTAAGCAATATATTTGAAAAACATTCCGACATTCAACCGTTAACAAAAACTAGACTGCCAAAATTACTCCTCGGCAGTCTAGTTCTTTGTTTATATCAAAATATTATTCAATATTTCATCTTTATGCTCGTTCTTTTGAGGCGGTGGGGAAATTGATTCCTGCTCTAAGTCACTGTGCATTTTTACCTGATAGTCTCCCCAGGAAGAAGCAAAGATGAGCTCTTTTTCTTGGAAGTAGGGGTTAGTGTTTAATTCCCCAATCTCTAATACAGGCGCCATACAACAATCTACCTGTTGCGCGAATTCTATCCACTCATAGAAGGTTTTGCTTTTAAAAAGTGCCGTCACCTCTTGAAAAACAGGATTCGCATCATCGGTTGTGGAAAAATGAGCTTGGATCCATTCTTCACGACCGTGAGAACGGCAGAAATTTTCCCAAAACTTTGGCTCAAGCGCACCAATGCTCATAAACCTGCCATCGCTTGTTTCATATAAAGCGTAAGAAACAATGCTTCCGTTTAAAACATTAATGCCATTTCCCGCCCCGGTTTCTTTTTCAACCATGACATGGTTCCCTAATAATGACACCAGTTGGTCGGTAATAGAGATAGAATGATAGCTTCCTTTTTCAGTTAAGGCTCTCGACACGAGTCCGGCTAAAATCCGTTCATTGGCAGCATAACCGCCTAAATAATCAGCCACTGTGATGGATGGATGGACAGGTTTACCTGCATTGTCCTTGAACTGGGCCAAAACACCGCTTAACGCCATATAATTGAGGTCATGGTTGCCCAGTTTACTTAACAACCCCTTTTGTCCATAGCCAGATATAGAGCAGTAGACGATATCTGGCTTTACTTTTTGAACTGCCTCGTAACCTAAACCGAGTTTCTCCATAACTCCTGGCCTAAAGCTTTCGACAACGACATCTGCATTAGCAATTAATTTAAGCGCGGTGTCGTATCCTTCTTTCTCCTTTAAATTAAGGATGATGCTTTTTTTCTGGCGGTTGTTAGCAAGAAATACCAGGCCATTCCCATGTTTGGACACTCCCGTATGTCGAGCAGGATCCCCTTCCGGCGGCTCCACTTTTATGATCTCCGCCCCCAGTTCTGCTAGTCGTAATGTTGCAAAAGGGCCTGGCAAGTAGTTCGTAAAATCAATGACTTTAATACCTTTTAACATAGTTAGGACCCTCTTTTACGAATGAGTTGAGCCAGGGGTGAAGAGCTCTTCGAGTTGTTTTCGTAAAACATATTTCATAATCTTCCCACTGGCATTTCGCGGCAGTACCTCACAAAATACATATTTTCGCGGACGTTTATAATTAGCGAGCTGATCGCTGTTTTTGCAGTATTCATCGAGTTCCTGCTCGGAGACATTTTGATCTTTTTTAACAACAAATGCTGTAACAGTCTCACCCCAGCGGTCATCTGGCTGGCCAACAATCGCTACATCGAGGACACCAGTATGGGCATGTAAGACGTCTTCTACCTCTCTTGGATAAATATTTTCCCCGCCGCTAATAATCATGTCATCCACTCGGTCATTGACATATAGATATCCCTCGTTATCAAGATAACCGATATCTCCAGAATGGTACCAGCCTTTATACAAGGCTTTTTCCGTCGCTTCTTCCCGGTTGAAATAACCAACCATCATACATGGCCCTTGCACAATAATCTCACCGGTTTCACCGACTGGAACGACATCATCAGGATCTGATGGACCGTCTTCTCTCGTCCGAACCACCCGAATATCGTGGCTTAGGGCGGCTTGCCCAGCAGAGCCGGCTTTCCTCAATTGATCTGTCTCTGAAAGGAAGGTAATGGCTGGACCCATTTCGGTCATTCCATAGGCTTGAATTAATGAAATACCTAGATTGTCATGGAGTGCATGGACGAGTGATGGTGCCATTGGAGCTGCACCATATGAACCAAGCTTTAGACTCGATAGATCATACTTGCTTAGATCCTCTTGAAGGAGCATATTCCACATCGTTGGCGCTGCAAAGAATTTTGAGATTTTTTCTTGTTCAATTAATTGGAGAATCTCCTTTGGATTGAATTGGTGCAAAATGACGTTACTGGCCCCCGCATGAATCCTTGGCAGGAAAGCACAATGAAGTTCCGCACAATGGAACATTGGCGCAGTTACCAATCCAACATCTTCCGCACTAAATTTGCATGCGGCAATACAGAATACACTTTGGTCAACCATATTGCGGTGAGTGTGCATGACCCCTTTCGGCCTTCCCGTTGTTCCGCTGGTATAGATAAACGCATAAAGATCAGTTTCCTTCACGTCCGCCTGAACATCCTCGGTTGAAGATGCTGCCAGTTTTTCCTGGTAACTTGCAGCATAAGCGAGTGTTTCTTCATCAATAAACCAAAAGGATGTCTTCTCAAAGCGATTAGCGATCGCTGATATGACAGGCTCTAAATCCTTTTCAAAAAGAACAACCTTTGGTTTGGCATCCGAAAGTATATAGGCTACTTCTTCTGACATTAATCGGAAATTAATCGGATTGAAGATGGCACCGATCTTTGCACAAGCGAAAAAAGCTGTCCCTAATTCTTCGGTATTGAACATGAAGGTCGATACACGATCGCCCTTTTTAACCCCTTCTTTTAAAAGAGCATTGGCGAGACGATTCACCTGTTCGCTCCATTCCTTATAAGTGTAGCGGACATTTTTCCTGACATCGTAAATGGCTTGTTTGTTCGGATGCTTTTTAACCGTCAAATCAAAGATTTTCCCAATTGTCGTCGACATTGAATCGCCTCCATTATTCATTTTTTGATAGTCTATCCGCTGATTTTCCAGGTCAATCAGCGGATTTTCCAGGCCAATCAGCGAATCTATATAACTCTTAATCTAAACGCTCAATAATTGTTGCATTTGCCATACCATGGCCTTCACACATCGTTTGCAAACCGTAGCGTCCGCCGGTTCGCTCCAGCTCGTGTATCATCGTCACCATTAGACGGGCTCCACTGCCGCCTAGCGGATGACCAAGGGCAATGGCTCCGCCATTTGGATTTAGCTTCGCTGGGTCGGCACCTGTCTCTTTCAGCCAAGCAAGGGTGACAGGGGCGAAGGCTTCATTGACTTCAAATATATCCATATCATCGATAGATAAGCCCGCCTTTTCTAGTGCCTTTTGTGTAGCTGGAATCGGTCCAGTCAGCATCAATGTGGGATCTGAGCCAACCACCACGCGTGTGTGGACACGGAAGCGCGGTTTCAAACCAAGTTCTTCTGCTTTCTCACGTGACATGAGTAATAAAGCAGCGGATCCATCGCTTATTTGACTAGAGTTTCCGGCATGAATAACTCCATCTTCTTTAAAGGAAGTGCGAAGACCGGACAATGCCTCTAAGGATGTTCCTTTTCTTGGACCAGAATCGTCTTTGATAACGGTCGTTGTTCCATCCGGAAGCTTTACCTTGATTGGGAATATCTCCCTATAAAAATACCCCTCTTCCTGTGCCTTTAACGCTTTTTGATGGCTTTCGAGGGAAAATTGATCAAGTACCTCCCGGGTAAAGCCATATTTTTCGGCAATCCGCTCGGCGGATAAGCCTTGATGAATCATTTCATATTTTGACCTTAAATTCGGGCTAAAAGGTTCTTCAGCACCTTTGTAGTTGGAACCCATCGGAACACGAGACATGCTTTCCACACCGCCTGCAATCACCACGTCCATATCACCAGCCAAAATTGCTTGTGCCGCGAAATGCACAGCTTGCTGGCTGGAGCCGCATTGACGGTCAATGGTTGTTCCCGGCACTTCGATTGGGAAGCCCGCAATTAACGCAGCTACTCTCGCAATATCGCCAGCCTGCTCGCCCGCTTGGGTCACACAACCCCAAATAACATCGTCCACAAGCGCTGGGTCAATCCCTGCTCGATTGACTAGTTCCTTTAAGGTTAGGGCTGATAAATCATCCGGACGAATATCTTTCAACACGCCATTTCTTCTTCCGACTGGTGTACGTACACCTTCAACAATAACTACTTCACGCATATATCTCTTCCTCTCTATAATCCTAGATTTTTCGCAATGATTGTTTTCATAATTTCGTTGGTCCCGGCGTAAATGCTGGAAACAGGAATGTCACGGAATCGTCTCGCAATCTCGTATTCTTCCATATATCCATAACCGCCATGGAGCTGCATACATTCTGCTGCAACCCTTTTAGCAATATCGGTTAGTTTCCACTTTGCCATTGAGACCTTCGTTACTACGTTTTTCCCTTCGATATGCTCAGCAATTAACTGATCCAAAAAAGCTCTGCCCATTTCAATTTCTGTAGCCATTTCAACAATTTTAAACTGGGTGTTTTGGAACTGGCTGACTGGTCTTCCGAACGCTTCCCTGCTTTTTACATAGTCAATCGTCATTTTCAGCATCACTTCCGATGCCGTTTGTGCACCAATCGCGACAAGAAGCCTTTCCTGTTGGAGTTTTTCCATTAAATAAAGAAAGCCTTTGCCTTTCTCACCGAGCAGGTTCTCCTTCGGGACACGGCAATCTTCAAAGATCAATTCCGCCGTATCCTGGGAATGGAGACCGACTTTGTTTAGCTTTCTTCCTCGTGAAAATCCAGGAGCATCACGCTCAATAACCAACAGGCTGACCCCTTTATGCCTTGGTACGGCATTGATGTCTGTTTTGACGGCCACCACAATAAGGTCGGATTGAATCCCATTGGTAATGAACGTCTTTTGGCCATTAACAATATAGTAGTCACCGTCCAGCTTTGCCGTTGTTTTAATATTAGCCAGGTCAGAGCCGGTGCCTGGTTCCGTCATAGCAATAGCGGTAATCATGTCACCGGTCACACATTTCGGTAACCAGCGCTGCTTTTGTTCTTCTGTCCCATAGGAGGTAATGTAGGGGACGACAATATCATTGTGGAGGCCAATCCCTACTAAACCAGAACCAACTCGTTCCAGCTCTTCATTAATGACAACCGCAAATCCCCAATCGACCTCACTGCCGCCATACTTTTCATCGATATCTGGGCAAAGAAATCCTTGCTCGCCCATCTTTTTCCAGAAAGTACGCGGAATCATCCTGTCTTCCTCCCACTGCTCATAAAAGGGATATGCTTCTTTGTCCAAAAACTTTCTTAATGACTTGCGAAATATTTCATGATCTTCATTTAAGTAAGGATGTTTCATACTCTTACTCCTTTCTGTCATTGGAAACGCTTACGAAATAGTGAAGATACCTTTACATTATTGAGATTTATCTACACATATTCGGATCATATCTACAATTTTTCAAAAACATAACTACAAATACTATTTAAAACCTGCCGAACCCTAAACATTTAGCTCCCTCATTTTCTGACGAAGCTGGTACTTCAATACTTTCCCTGAAGCGTTCCGCGGTAACTGCTCTTCGATAAAAATTTGCCTTGGAACCTTATAGCCTGCTAATTTTTGACGGCAGAAGTTTTTTAATTCATGCTCATCAATCAATGCACCTTCTTTCGGTACAATAATGGCACAAACCGCTTCTCCCCAAACCTCATCTGGTAAACCAATAATGGCAGCATCGAGGACTTTCGGATGTTCAAAAAGAACGGATTCAACTTCAACAGAATATACATTTTCACCCCCTGAAATAATCATGTCTTTTTTACGATCCACCAGCGTGATATAACCTTCCTCATCAATCGTTGCTAAGTCACCTGTATAGAGCCAGCCATTTTTCAAGGTGCTCTTCGTTTCCTCCGGCTTTTTGTAATACTCCTTCATCACCATGTCACTGCGAACGATAAATTCACCAATTACTCCAGGTACTACATCATTACCCTCTTCATTGACAACCCTTGTTTCTGTTAAGAATATAGGTTTCCCACCCTTACCGAGATGGCGTTTGTGCCCTTCTGGATCGAGGAGAATTCCGCCTGGACCCGCTTCAGTTAAGCCGCAGAGGTTATAAAATTGATCTGTTTTAAAGAGTTGAATGGTTTTTTTGACCAGTTCCGGTGCCATGGGAGCCGCCCCGTATCCGACTCTTTTAATAGAAGATAAATCATAATCTGCTGCGTTTGGTACTTGGAGAAGAAAGTTATACATGGCTGGAACTGCAAATAGGTGGGTAATTTTATGCTCTTGAATCGCTTGGAGTGTTTTTACTGGATGAAAATCTCGATGGATAATATGTGTGCAACCAAGTGCTACACCCGAAATAAGAAATAGGTTTAATTGGGCTGAGTGGAACAGCGGTGCGAGATGGAGAATTCGTTCATGCTGTCTAATCCCCATATTAATGACGACAGCAATCCCTACTTTAAAAATTTGACTATGATCAAACAGAGCACCCTTCGGACGCCCCGTCGTCCCCGAAGTATAAAGGATTTCTAAATCATCCTGCTCGGAAACCACCACTTCCGGCTCATTTTCGTTATCAGATAGAATGCTTTCATATGAATAGTATCCAGTTGTCTCAGTTGTCTTTGGTTCTCCGACGATAATAACCAAACTGACATCTGTACCTTGTTTGGCTGCAGCAATGATTGGCTCAAATTCCTTATCACACACAACCAATGATGTATCGGATTGCTCTAATATGTAATGAACCTCTGCAGCAGTAAGGCGGAAGTTAACTGGTACGGCAACTGCCCCAATTTTAGCCGCAGCAAAAAAGGTAAATACAAAGTGATCTGAATTCTTCATCATCAATGCAAGCTTGTCACCTTTATTCACACCCTGCTTCAACAAGCCGTTTGCGAGGTTATTTACTTCTTTATTAAATTTGCGATACGTATAGCTTCTTCCTTCACATTCAATGGCTAGTAATTCAGGGAACTTGCGGGCATTTTGCACTAATAGGCCTCCGATATTCATACATGGATCCTCCCTCAAATAAAAGACTTCTCTAATTTTCATGCAATATTTATGCCAATCTACACGAAATCATTATGTAGTCCCTCTGCACTGAAAAAGCTTCAACATTAAATGACGTTATGTTTTTCGTCCAAACATAAAGGACAATAAAGTGTCCATTTCCTGGACACTTTCCCCCCTATGTTAATAGTTTGTATTTTTTTATTTTTTCATATAAACCGGATCGACTGATTCCTAGTAATCTAGCCGCTTTAACCTTATTCCCTTGCACTTGGACAAGTGCCTTTTTAATCGCTTCGAGTTCCGCATTTTCGACCAGTGATACATTGAGAGAAGGTTCATTACTCGAAACCTGCTTCACAAGATAGTCGGGAAGATCTTCAAATTTAATTTTTCCATTTTCAGCAAAGGTCATCGCCCGTTCCATGACATTACGCAGTTCACGGACATTTCCAGGCCAAGGATAACTAAGCATCGCTTCTCTTGCCCTGTTATCAATTCCCGTAATGCTCGTTCCTAAAATTTGATTCAATTCAATCATGAACCGACCAATCAAATGATCTGTATCATAAAGTCGATCGCGGAGTGGCGGAGCATATAATGAAATTACATTGAGTCGATAATATAAATCCTCTCTAAACTGTCCCTCTTTGACCATTTCTTCCAGGTTACGATTGGTAGCTGCAATGATTCGAACATCCACTTGAATTCTTACCGTTCCGCCCACCCGGTAGAATTCTCTTTCTTGAAGCACGCGCAGCAGTTTGGCTTGTAATGAGAGGGACATATCACCCACTTCATCGAGAAAAAGAGATCCGCCATTCGCCAAATCAAACTTGCCAAGTTTGCCTTTTTGCCTCGCTCCCGTAAAGGCCCCTTCGTCATACCCAAAAAACTCTGATTCTAACAAATCCTCTGGAATTGCTGCGCAATTTACGACTATAAATTTCCCGGTATTTCTTGCGCTGCTATTATGGATCGCTTGGGCAAACAACTCTTTCCCTGTGCCGCTTTCTCCGCGAATAAGAATGGTTGACCTGCCTTTTGCCGCTTTGGCTGCACTTTTCTTCAATTTTTCCATATATGGATCAACGGTTAATAGATTCTCCCAGGTAAACCTTGCAGACTCTGATTTCTGAAATTGCTGATGGTAAAAGCTTGCTTTATTCTCCGCTTTTTGCAGCTTTTTAAATAATTCACTGACCTCGTTTAATTGCCTGAACACTATTTTTCCGATTGCTCCGATGACTTTTCCATCCGCTAAAATTGGAATGCGATGGACAATATATTTAATTCCATTAATCTCTAGAAATTCGCTAACCTCAGCTGTTTCAGAATGATAAACATTGTCTATAAGAAGCTCAGGCAATACTTTTGCAACTGGTTTGAAAAGAACGGATTCTGGCTGAAGATTAAATAATTCGAGTAGTGGAGGAC
>NZ_JBALOS010000275.1:8737-24174 GCF_036962765.1 Neobacillus drentensis | reverse complement strand
ATATAAAAGTACTACGTCCTAGTAATATCATCCCGATTTTTTTTATTATCTTTTGGACCTTTAACCTAATTGATCTTAAAATATATCAATTATTTTCCATTATGATATAGATAGGATTCATACAACGTAAAAAAATGTATTGTTAATAGTTGTAATATATAATATATTTAATATATCATTATGACGATTATTAAGGATGAGGATATAAAGATGGAAACCCCATTATATGAAAAAATTTATCTTAATTTATTAAAACAGATTGAGACTGGTCAATTACAACTAAGGGATCAGGTTCCCACCGAGAAAGAATTGGCAGACCAATATCAAGTCAGTAGAATTACTTCAAAAAAAGCGCTTGATAAATTAGTGCAAATCGGAGCAATAGAACGCATTCGAGGTAAGGGTTCCTTTGTATCGGACACACTTCCTGATTTTGGAGCACTCGTTCCAAAGAACGATGACGAGCAAAGTGTCCGGCAAGGTCAAGCAGTGAATGGGTTAATAGGCGTGATCATCCCAGAATTCTTTTCGGATTTTTTTGGCAGGAAAATGCTGAGAAATATTGAGAAACGCTGCTCAGAATTGAGTTTGAACTTGTTGGTTAAGTTGACATATGGGAGCCAAGAAGAAGAGGAAGAAGCCATAAACACAATGATTCAGCACCAGGTGAAAGGGATCATTATTTATCCAGTCAACGGGCAGCATTACACCGCAAGCTTATTGCGATTGGTACTTGAGGGATTTCCCCTCGTCTTAATAGACAGGCATTTAAAAGGAATACCAGCTTGTGCCGTTTATACGGACAATAAGACAGCCGCTCAAAGCCTAACTCAATATCTGTTTTCTCAGGGACATAAGCATATTGCGTTCGTTTCCCCACCAGAGGAATTTACCTCATCAATCGAAGAGAGAATTCAAGGATTTATGACCGCTTATTCGCAAAAGGGAATTGGGGTTAGTCCAAATTATTTATTAACCGATATGTTCAGTACATCGCCGATGTTTAATCAATCAGATGAGTTTTTTGAAGATCAAATAAAATTACGGAAATTCATCGAGGAAAATTCAGATATAACAGCATTCATTGCTTGTGAGTATGAAATAGCATGTGTACTCGCACAAGTACTTAAATCACTTGGAAAATCCATTCCAAATGATTATTCGATAGCTTGCTTCGATCATCCCGGAGCGCTGTATAATGATTTAAATTTCACGCATATTCGACAAGATGAAGATTTAATTGGAACAAAAACAGTAGAATTACTCCTCAAACAAATTGATGGAGAAAATGCACCTATACAAAATATGATAAATTTCCAATTGGTTGAAGGTAATACCGTATCAAATATAACCCTGCCTGCCCACTTTCGTTCCTAGGATGTGATTGGCTGTTTATGGATAGGGATATTACCTCTAGGGAAAGAGATAAGCTTTTTCCATATAATCTAAAATTTATCCATTCTCTTCATTTGTGCACGTTTTAAAAATACAAATAAGCCACCTGAGCTCTCACTCAGGTGGCTTATTTGTATAGCATCAAACTTTTATTATTTATGGGATACAATCAATTGGCCATTCCCACTTATTTCAAATTCCCCTATCCCCACAGGGACAATGAAATGTGTTTCTGTGCATAACTTTTAGCAGACGGGGACGACCCTTATATTAGATTTCCGCTCGGAACCACTCCACAATATAATCTAATCGGCTTTTGCGCAAACTTGGTCTTCCGCTTCTCGATAGCTCATGATTTTCTTCAGGGAAACGGACAAGCTTGGCTTTCTTTCCCAATCTCTTTAATGAAATAAACAATTGTTCCGCCTGCTCGATCGGACAGCGGTAATCTTTTTCACTATGAAGGATTAATAATGGCGTCTCCATGTTTTCCACATACGCAAGCGGCGAATGTTTCCACAGCTTTGGAACATCGCGGAAGTCACCATCGATTTGCCATTCTGTAAAATAATAGCCAATATCACTGACTCCATAAAAACTAATCCAATTCGAAATGGAACGCTGGGTTACCGCAGCTTTAAAGCGGTTGGAATGTCCGACAATCCAGTTCGTCATGAAACCACCGTAACTGCCGCCTGTTACCCCCAGACGGGTTTCATCAATAAAATCAAACTGTGCTAACACATATTCAACGGCAAGCATCAAATCCTGATAGTCGCCACCGCCGTAATCGCCGCGAACCGCATTAACAAAATCCTGGCCATAACCGTGACTGCCGCGTGGATTTACGTACAAGACCGCATACCCTTCCCCAGCTAAAATTTGAAATTCATTCATATACGTATTCCCATACATCGCATGCGGACCGCCATGAATCTCAAGGAGTAACGGATATTTTTTACCCTCTTCAAAACCAATCGGCTTCAAGATCCAGCCATGAATCTTCCTGCCATTTGCTCCTTCATATTCAATCGGTTCTGGCTGGGAGAGAACCACATCCTGGATATCATTCACCTCGGTCAGTCTCTCAAGCGTGCCCTCCCCGTTTAGGGATAACAAGTACAAATCACCAATCTCTGTCGGGGAACTGATCGCTACAATCGCTTGTCCTGAATTTGAATCAACGGACAATCCATAGACGTGCTGCTCACCAACAAGAACTGGCTTCACTCCGTTTTTCAGATCGCCAAAGTAAATATTGGTACTTCCATGCTCTGAGGCGATAAAATAAAAACCTTGGCTGTTCCCTGCCCAAATTACCCCCGGTGAGGATGCTCCTTGCTGGAAGTCAACTACCATGTAATCACCGACAGGAACATCCCATTCAGGTGATAAACAAGAGAAACCTCCTGTATCAATCTGATAAAGCCAAATTTTTGAGAGACTAGCATTTTGATATTCTCGCTCATGCCCTATCATGCCAAGGTATTTACCGTCCGGCGACCAAGACACGTTTCCAAAATAGCCTGTTCCGTTAGTTACAGGGGATAATTCTTTACTATCGATATTTAAAAGATAAACATCATTCTTAAACGATAAATCAGCTTCTTCTGTTACATCTGCACCTACCGCAAGAAACTTCCCATCCGGGGACCAACAATATAAACTCACATCATAATCACCCGTGGTTAGCTGTGTTACTTCTCCGTTTTGAACATTCACAACGGCCACTTGTTTAAAATGCCCCCGCCAAAATCCTTCACCATCCGATTTATATCTCATTTTTGTCACTTCCAGCGGCACAGGTCTCTCTTGTTTCTTCTCCTCGGGATCGAAAACAGTTTTAGTAGATTTTAAGGAAGTACTAAACGCCAGCGTCAATCCATCCGGAGACCAGATAGGATTGCTCGCTCCACTTGGCAGAAAGGTTACTTGCCTCGCCTCGCCGCCTTTTACACTCAATACATAAATTTGATTCTTGCCGCTCCGATTCGAGACAAAAACGAGCTCAGACCCATCAGGTGACCAGCGCGGTGTATGATTCTTGCCTTTTCCAAATGTCCATTGGACAGACTCGGCCCCCTTTTCAAGCGTTTGAAAAAAGATTTGCGACTGATATTCGTCGTTCTCTTTATCAATCGTGGTCTGTACATAAACAAATGACTGTCCATCTGGTGAAAACTGTGGATTAACCACTGACTTTAATCGATATAAATCCTCTGCTGCGATTCCTTTGCTTCCTGCCATCCTCGATACCCCCAGTATCAATAAATTACCTTCTAACTTATTTCGACACCGGAAAAATTTTTCCTTTTAAATGAGTATCTGTTAATTTCATGTGGACAAGTTTTGCATTTTCTTTTGGATTTCTGTCCTCATGAACAGTCCCCTCAGGACGAATGGGCTTATGACCCGAGACCCTAGGCGGTGGATCAGGACTTATAATAAAAGCGGAATCGCCCGGTCTAACAAGCAAAAAGGCTGTGGTCGATAAAGTTTACATTTTTATTCATAATTGAGGCGATTTTTAACACCGAGATTCCATTAAGATGTAGATAAGGACATTATTATGTGTTTGGAGGAAACATCGTGAATCGACTTTGGGCTGTTTTTGCACTAATGCTCTTATTATTAACCGGCTGTTCATCAGGTAATTCTAGTACCGCCATGGATGGAGAATCGCTCTATAAGGAAAGTTGTGCAGCTTGTCACGGGGAGAATTTACAAGGGGCTGTGGGTCCGACTATCGTAAATATGAAAAGTAAGTATTCAGAAGCTGAAGTCCTGAAAATAGTGAACGAAGGCACAAAAAAAATGCCTGGTAATCTATTAGATGAAGAAAAATCAGAGATTGTTACGAAATGGCTTATGGAGAAATAAATTGAGGACTAGGAAGGATTAGGAGAAGACTCCTAGTCTTTTTTTGTTGGTTGATTAATAGGACATGGTGGTGGAGGAAAACTATTCGGACAAGAGAGGTGGGAGATTACTTAGGATTGTACGTATGCGGGTGGGATTCAGACAGCATTCACTCAAGATCACCTTGGCCAGCCTGTCCGAATGCAGAGCTCATTCGGACAACTTACATCCAAAATCACCTTGCCTTGTCCGAAGTGGGCTCTATTCAGACAGCTTACATCCGAAATCACCTTGCCTTGTCCGAAAGCGAGCCCTATTCGGACAGCTTACATCCGAAATCACCTTGCCTTGTCCGAATGTGGGCCCTATTCGGACAGCTTCCTCCCGAAATCACCTTGCCTTGTCCGAATGCGAGCCCTATTCGGACAGCTTCCCATCCGAAATCTCTTAAAACAACAAAAAAGAATGGCTACGAGAAAACTTCGCGCCATTCTTCGTTTTAAGACACTCAATCAAATCAAACCCGCACCAGTTTTACGATTTGGCCCGGCCGTAGCAAGGAAAGAAGCGGCACATCCGCTTCTATTATCCTTCCAACCACATTGACTCGCTCATCAGCTGGAAGGTCGTGAAGCGTGATTTGTACCTCGCCGCGATATCGTCCATAGAGGTCATTATCTCTGGTAATCGTCCCCATCGGCCGTGCCACTGTATTTTCAGCGACGACAGCGCTTGAACTTCTCGTATCCATAAACCGAAGAACATCACGGGAAAAATCAGGCCGGAGCCGGAACTCTCCCTCTTGAAAACCTTCGATTCGGATCGAAACACGGTGATGACAATCCAAGTCGATTAATCGCTGAAGAAGGTCCTCACTTACCTCGGGATCGCCGATATAGACATCCTGGGCACCCGCCCTGAATAACTCCAGTGCAGCCCGATAAGGATCGACTTCACGATGCGCTTCTAAGGTTGGCAGCCCTTCAAACAATGGGCCGCGTTTCTCTCCATCCCCTGGAATATACGCACTGACCGGAATCCTATACCGTCTAAAAAGCTCATTTTGCTCTCCAAAAAATGATTCCGCCAAGCCCGTTTCGCGCCTTGGATAGAAATTATGCCAAGCAAGCAGCTGACTCGGCTCTAAACCGCCCTCAAGGAGCGCATGCACATCTTCCTCAAACAAAATGCTGGCATTAAGCGCCAATTTGAATTCCTTAGCCAGGTTCAAAATCGTTTCATTTGCAAAAAAGTCATCCAAACGCAAACCGATTACCCCTAAAGATTTTAACGAAGATAAGCTTTCCAATCCTAAATGGTCTGGTGTTCGTGCCGATACATCTGCATAAACGTCTATTCCCACTTCTTTTGCTGTTTGAAGAAGCTGTTGAGCGCGGGCCGCTAAATTTCCTGACTCTTCAGGGATGTGAAGCGACGTAAACGCCCGCCTCACACCCATTTTTCCAGCAAGCCTAATCCGCTCTTCTGCTAAAGGATCATTTAAATAAAAGGAAATACCAATCAATCAAATTCACCGGCCATGTCATCATTGAAGCCAAATAAATAGGTGAACAAGAAACCAGCACCATAAGAAATTAACACACCAAGCAGATAAAGCAGGACTTGCCCTGAAACGACTAGGAAGGCTAGCGGTAAACCAGAAACCCCTACCGCAATTGTGGCTACATGGAACACGGCCTGGAACGCACCGCCGACACCTGCACCCAAGCAGGCAGTTAAGAATGGACGGCCTAATGGTAAGGTTACACCGAAAATTAGCGGTTCGCCAATGCCGAGAATTCCTGCAGGAAGCCCCCCGCCAATCGCTCTTTTTAAGCGTTTTTTCTTCGTTTTAAAGTAAATCGCAAACGCAGCTCCGACTTGTGCTGCCCCACCCATCGCCAAGATTGGCAGAAGCGGGTCATTTCCAAGCGTATTGATTAACTCCAGATGAATCGGGGTTAACCCCTGATGTAAACCTGTGACAACGAGCGGCAGGAAGGTTGCTCCAAGAACAAATCCAGCTACAATTCCACCCACATCAAGCAATGAAGTTAATCCTTTTGTAATCGCGTCTGACACAAAACCACCAAGCGGCATAAAGACAAGATAAGTTACAATACCAGTAATCAATAAAGCAACCGTTGGTGTGATAAAAAGGTCAAGAGATTGTGGAACATAACGACGAACTCGTTTTTCAACTAGGGCCATAAAGATTGCTGCAAAAAGAACACCAATTAAGCCGCCGCGCCCAGGAAGTAAGGCGGTATCAAACAATTTAATTCCTGCTACAGCTGGATTTATGATTAAAATACCGGCAATCGCCCCAAGTGCTGGTGAACCACCGAATTCTTTTGCAGCATTGGTACCCACTAAAATACCAAGATAACCAAATAAGCCACTTCCAATCACTGACAAGATCGTCGCTAATTGAGAATCCGCTGCTAACCAGCCCGCTTGAACGATCGCTTTGGTGATACCTGTAATCAAACCTGATGCAACAAGGGCTGGGATTAACGGAATGAAAATACTGGCGATTTTTCGTAAAAACAATTTAAAGGGTGTGGCATTCTTTTGGTTAATTTCAGCCTTTTTGCTGGCTGCCTTTTCTTTTAAATCAATTCCGCCAGCAGCCTCTATCAATCTACCAAACTCTTCTGTCACTCTATTTACTTTCCCAGGGCCAAGGATAATTTGGAGTGTTTCTTCTTCGACCACGCCCATGACTCCCTCTATTTTCTTAATCGCCGCTTTGTCGACAAGCGTGTTATCCTTTGGTGTGACACGAAGTCTTGTCATACAATGAGTGTAATTGTCAATATTCGCTGGGCCGCCTAATTGTTCAAGAATCTTTTCTGCTAAAATTTTATTCTCTCCAGTCATGCAAATTCCCCTTCTCTCTGTTGTTTAATGTTGTTTTCGTAAAAATTCATCAACCCGTATAACTTGATGCTTCGTGGCATCTTTTCGTAAGAACATTTGCAAAAAATTGCCTAGGAACTTAGTAAATGACACTTATAAAGCTCCAAAAGCAACAAAGTTTACGAAAAGAGCCTTTACAAAAGTGAACTGAATGCCCCAAGTCATTATTGCGAAAGACAAGGTCTTCACATCACCTCCTGAAAGACTATTTCCCTTCTTTGATAAACCGGATCGCTTCTCTTGTTTTATCAATGGAGGCAATCGTATCCTCATATTGGACAGTCGCCATCGATAAAAATAAAATATCCATCAGATATAATTGCGCAAGGCGTGAGGAAGTGGCTGCACTTCGAAATGGAGCCTCTCCTGAATGAGCGGTAAACAAATTAATATCGGCCAGGTCTGAGACCGTTGATTGTCCGTACTTCGTTAAACTAATCGTCTTAACGCCGCGCTCTTTTGCGAGTGACATGACTTTAATTACTTCAGTCGTTTCTCCTGAGTGGGAAATTCCAAACACGAGATCATCCTTATTGGCATTGGCAATTAAGGTAGCGACAAGATGTGTATCCGTAAAAGCGGTTGCATTTTTATGAACTCTAAGGAGCTTTTGCTGCGCGTCCTTAGCAATGATATTGGAAGCCCCAATTCCAAAAAAATGAACATTTTGAGCAGCCGACAAGGTGTGAACAGCACGTTCCAATTCATCATAATTGATCATCTCTTCCGAGTCGCGGATGCTTTGGATACTATTGCTGGTTGTCTTTTGAGCGATAGAGAAAAACGATTCACCAGGCTCAATGTCACGGTACCCTTGTTCCACTGGTTTAACTAGATCCGCCGCAATTCGTACCTTTAAATCTTGAAAGCCATTTAAGCCCAGTGATTTACACATCCGAATCACCGCCGCACCACTTGTATGGGCATGCAAGCCTATATCATGGACGGTACAATTTAGAATCGCTTGCGGATTACTAAGAATAAATTCAGCAATTTTCCGCTCGGATGCTGGAAGCTGTTCCAGCATATTTCGTATCATTTTTAACCCGCCTGCTGCCACACCAAAGACCACCTTTAAAAAAATTTACTCTGCTACGTTTTGGATGGCTTTTTTTACATAGCCATTCGCTTCGGTTAATAATTTTTCTGCTGCTTGCTTGTTCGTATTCGTTTTAATCATCACAATCGCCGTTTTGACTTGTAGATCGGATGCCTCTAGTGTCTCCAATGCCTGTTCATACGAAACCCCAGTAATTTTGCGGATGATGCCGATCGCCCGTTCCTTTAATTTTTGATTGCTGACATGAACATCCACCATTAAATTCTCATAGGCTTTTCCTAAAAGGATCATGGAAGAGGTTGAAATCATGTTCAAAATCATTTTATGGGCGGTTCCCGCTTTCAATCGTGTGGAACCAGTCAGCACCTCTGGACCGACAATGACTTCGATGCTTTGGTCAGCTTCCTTACTAATCGCCGCATTTTTATTGCAGGAAAGAGCAACGGTTTTCGCTCCAATGCTTCGCGCATAGCGAAGGGCTCCAATCACATAAGGTGTCCGACCGCTGGCTGCAATGCCAATAACGGTATCATGTTTGGTCAGACCCAACTCCTTCAAATCACTTACTCCAAGATCAGGCTGATCCTCCGCTCCTTCGACTGCTTTCAGAAAGGCGCGTTCTCCCCCTGCTATAATCCCTTGGACCATTTCAGGATCCGTGCTGAAGGTAGGCGGACATTCGACTGCATCAAGAACCCCTAACCGTCCGCTCGTGCCTGCACCTAAATAAATGAGACGTCCGCCGTTTTTAAAGGATTCAAACACAAATTGAACGGCCGCCTCCACATCTGGTAAAACTTCCTTGACTGCAAACGCAACTAGTTGATCTTGTTCATTCATGATTCGTAATATTTCAATTGGATTTGCTGTATCTATCTGCATGGACTGTTCATTTCGTGATTCCGTCGTTAATAATTCAAGATTTTCTGCCATTTTATCGAAATCCTCCTGTAAGTCTATTCTGGGATGAAAACGGTTACCGTACATTTATTATATGCTTACTGAAATTAAATTTCAATATTTTTATATAAAATTTGAAATGTTATTTCAAAACAATATATCAGAATTTATTTAAGTAAATAGCGGTGGATGGCCTTCGCAACCCCGGCCTCGTTATTCGTTCCCGTCACCTGATCCACTAATTGCCTCACCTTTTCAGGCGCATTCCCCATCGCAATTCCCAGGCCTGCAGCCGAGAGCATAAGGGCATCATTATAATTATCGCCAATGGCCGCCGTTTGTGAGAGTGGAATTCCCAGCCGCTCGGTAAGCTTTACAAGGGCCGATGCCTTCGTCACACCACCAGGCGTTATTTCTAAATTAACAAAATTAAAACTGCTGCTAATTTCCATCTCCTTTACTTGTTCCTTTAGCCGTTTGGTAAAATCCGCGAGCTTATTCCCATCATCAAATACGGCAATTTTGGTAATGTTCCGCTCCTGTTCCTTTAAGTATTGGTAAAAGTCCTCGACCACTTTCACCTGGCATTTTTTACGAAAGCTTTGACAATGTTGCTGTTCTCCCCCTGATTTTTCGAGAGTGGGAATGTTATTTTCAATCCAGTTCTCATTCCATTTATTTACCTGCGGGACCAGGAGCGTATCCCCTTCATAAAAATGAGCATAGATGCCCTCCGCCTCACATAATTCCCAAAAACTGATGAGTGGTTCCATTGAAAAAACCGATTGCTCACTTACCTCTCCCTTCTCATCGATAAGGATCGCCCCATTGTACGCAATGATCGGCTCCCCCTTAAGCCCAATCGTTCGGGCAATCCATTGAGTGGAAAGCGGTGAGCGCCCGCTGCAGATAACCACTCTTCCCCCTTTTCGGCGATACTCATGAATGGCCTCAATGGTTTCCACATCAATCTCTTTGTGATCGTTAAATAATGTGCCATCCAAATCCGTTGCTAATAGTCTATATTTCACCTATGAATCCCCCTAATGTAATTTTATTTTGTACTTAATATAATATGGCTGAAATTTAATTTCAAAATAAATATAGATACTCATCCACCCCCAGAACATAAAAAAAGCCGAATCAAAGTCATGTTCTTACTCGACTTTGATTCAGCCATTTTGTTAATGAATATTTTCGTCGCTTCGTCTTACTCGTTGGATGACGAGCAAGGCTCCTCCGAGGATCATAACAAAGATACCTGCAAACAGCCAGTTATACATGTTGGTGGCTGTTGTTGGTAGATCCGATTTGGATGATGGTTTTTTATCGGTATCAGGTGTTCCTGTATCGGTTGTTGGCGTTTTGCCCGTATCTGGTCCTTCTGGATTGATTGGTGGTTTTGCAGCCCCTAGATCTTTCGGATTAAATACGGCAAATGTACTAAAGTGGTGCGTCGATGTTTTAATCTGACCATTATCGTACGTTCCGCCTACGAGCTCCCATTTTTTCTTTTCTTCGTTCCAGTAATACACTTTGGCGGCTTGATCAGCCTTTGCCGTTGAAAACCTTAATTCAATTCCCTGGTCAAACTGACGGATGATGTTATCGCCTTGTAAAATGGTGAAGTCATATACGGCACTGATCGCGAAATTGGAAAAAGGAAGGTTCTTCGGATTTTTCTCTAGTTTTTCTAAACTAATGATAAGGTCTTTTCCTTTTTCAAAATTAGTCGCCGGAATCGACAGTTCAACCTCTTCTTTTACAATCTTTATTCGTACATGTCGATTGATTAACGTTTCTAGTTGCTTAGTTGTAAATTTGAGATGAGACAGATCCTTCTTTAATTCAACCACTAGTGTTCCGTTATCATCAAGCAATTCCACATCTTCATCCGGCACAGTTCCGGTTTTTCCATTAAGGACAGGCACGGTTGTAACAACGAGTTTTAACCGCATGACCGTGAGGGTGTAAGTCACTTTTTTGCCATTTTGAGCGGTTACTTCGATGGTAATTTTGTTTTTCCCGAAATTTAACGCGATTTCATCACTTTCTTGCCCACTCAAGATTGTTTTCCCGTTTATTTTCACTGTTGCGTTTGCATTTGTGGTGGTTGGGGTTAGTTTGAGACTATGAATACCTTCCCCTACCGTCAACCGATATTGAGTTGTTCCAGGTTTAAATTCCGGGTCCAACTTGCCCTTACTACTTGTTAAACTACTTAGCGCTGCATCACTTGAGAGGAGATGAACGGTCACGGTAGAAGCAGCCGTATGTTGTCCATCACTTACATCAATCGAAAGGGTGTGCACAGCTTGAGTTGCCGCATCTAACAAGGAACCATCTACAACAGTCAATTCTCCAGTTGTATCGTTAATGGTAAAAATACCCTTGTCATTTCCTGATGCAATCGAATACGTAAGAGCATCTCCATCGTCATCACGTGCCGTAACCTTTCCTAACACGGTTCCATTTGCAGCCTGTTCATCGATCGTAAACGATGCATCATCGGCGACCGGTGGATTGTCATTCAGATTGGTTAGGTCGATGGTTACCGCTGAATCAGCTGTATGGATTCCATCGCTTACTTTTACCGTTAGCTTATAGTTCTGGTATTCTTCGAAATCTAGATAGCTGCTGTCCGCTACGGTAATTTTTCCAGTAGCAGCATCAATCGTGAACGCATTTGTTCCATTTCCACTCGTAATCTGATAGCTGAGGGAATCTCCATCTGCATCACTTGCTTCAATCGTGCCGACGGCTGACCCATTTCCGGCATTTTCATCAATTGAAAATTTCCCATCCTTCACAACTGGTATCGTATCATTTAAATTAGTTAGGTTAATGGTTACTCCAGCCTCTGCACTCGATGCCCCATCACTTACTTGTACGGTTAGAGTAAAACTCTTGTTCGTTTCATAGTCTAGTTGTGTGTGATCCGAAACCGTCAGTTCTCCATTACTAGCGTCAATCGCAAAAACACCTACTTGGTTTCCGCTCATAATTTTGTAGATCAAGAGATCTCCATCTGCATCACTTGACTTAACAGAACCAATGACTGTATTGGCTGCTTTATTTTCTTCAATCGTAAAGGCTCCATCTTCCGCAACTGGTGAATTGTCATTTAGATTAGTTAAGTTGACTGTCACTGTTGTTTCAGCTGTATTGGTTCCATCACTTACTTCTACATGCAGGTTAAAATTCTTGACGGTTTCATAGTCTAGTTTGGTCGCATCAGCAACAGTGATTTCACCACTAGAAGGATCAATCGTAAACGCACCTGCTGAGTTTCCGTCTTTAATAGTATAGGTAAACGTGCTGCCCGCATCTGCGTCAGTAGCGGTGACTGTTCCAACGGATATACCGTTCGCACTATTTTCATCGATGTTTTTAGTAAAAGCTTTAGGAACGGGACGATTATCATTTAGATCATTTAGATGAATGGTAATCGCGGCTAAATCCGTTTTGGTCGTACTAGCCGCAAACAAGGAAGTGTATACCTTATAAGGCGTAAGCAATCGATTCTTCGGTAAAACCGTATCACTAGCTTGAACCGTTAATGTATAGGATGGATTCGCTTCATAATCTAGTTGGCTCTCGTCTAATACGACAATCTCTCCAGAGGTCGGATTAATCGTAAAGGCACCCTTTTCATTTCCTAAAACAATTGTATACTGGAGCGGGTCACCATCAGCATCACTGCCCGTAACTGTCCCAACGACGGTTCCAGTGGCGGCATTTTCATTGACAGTAAAGCTCGCATCATGGGCAACTGGTGTATTGTCATTCAGATTGGTTAAGTCGATGGTCACGGTTGTGTCGGCCGTATTGGCACCGTCACTAACTTGTACCGTTAAGGAAAAATTCCTGATCGTTTCATAATCTAGTTTGCTAGCGTCCGCGACCGTTATTTTTCCAGTATTGGCGTCAATCGCAAACGCGCCAGAAGTGTTTCCTGCATTAATTTTGTACGTAAAGAGATTTTCTGTGTCCACATCCGTTGCCGTTACGGTTCCAACCGTTGTTCCATTTGCTGCATTTTCAGCAATCGTTGCCGTAAACCCTTTTGGAACGGGGCTGTTATCATTACGATCCTTCACATTTATTTTTACATGTGCTGTTGTTTGATCGATTCCATCACTGACTTGGACCGTTAATGTATAGGACTGGGTTGTTTCATAGTCTAATAGACTGCCCTCCGCTACCTTGATTTCTCCGGTCGCCGAATTTAACACAAAAATATTGTTCGTATTCCCTGCTAAAATGCTGTAGGTCAGTGGTTGGCCCTCTGCATCACTCGCTGGTAAAATCCCTGCAATGGTTCCGTTTTCCGCATTTTCATCAACGGTCAGGGTCTTGTCGGCTGCCGTTGGAGGTTGATTTCGTTTCACGATCACCGTATAGGGCTTAGTGGTTCCGTCTTGTGCAGTAACGACGACAGGAATCGGATTTTCGCCGGGTTCCAGATTAATTGGATTTGAATCCTGACCACTTGGTATAGCTTGGCCATCCACCGTCACGGTCGCTGTATCATCCGCGACCATTGGAGTGACACGAATCTGATTGGTACTAGCAGGAACGCTCACCTGATATTGCTGGGTTGCCGCATCAAATGAAGGGCTTAAGTTCCCTGTACTGACGGTTAAATGACTCAAATTCGCATTATTTGATGGTGCCTCTCTAGTAACGGTTACGGAATAGACTTTAGTGGTTCCATTTTCGGCCGTTACAACAACGGTAATCGAATTGCTTCCCACATTTAATGGAATAGATGCTGAACTTCCACTAGCAACAGGTAACCCATTGACAGTGACCGTTGACTTGGAGTCCGCGGACGTTGGGGTAACAGTGATTGTTTGAACCGCGTGCCCTACTGTCGTGGTGTAGTTGGTGATGGAAGGGCTAAATCCAGGCTGCAAGCCCCCAGGACTCACGGTTAACTGATTTAAACCGGCATTACTAGACTTAAAGCTCAAGCCAAAGTCTGCGCCTGTTCCACTTAGAAACGATATTTTTCGTAAACCGTTATCTAATAGAACCACCTTAATATTGCCATTCTGATCAATTGAATAGGTGATTTCTCTTGGAGTCTGAGTGGTTATACTCGGGGTCACTTCCGCTGTCCCTTTCGTCCATGCTCCTCCATCCTTTTCCATCGCGAAAAAACTTGGTGATGGTGCGGCCGAATTTTTCGAGGCGGAATACATCAATAGAACATTCTTTGAACCAGCTTTCGTTACTTGGACAGGATAGGTAATTTTCGTTTGATCCGAGTAAACGACCTCGTCGGTCCAGGTACCTGATTGATTGGTTTGAATATGGGTGATAAAGGTTTCATTTGCAAGATTACTAGAGTAACTATTGCCTTGATAATAAGCGAAAGAAATTTTTCCAGCAGCATCAACTACAAATGGGGTGTAGTAATATCCTTTTTGATCCGATACCGCATCGACAATTTTTTCTGGAGCGGAGAATGTAGTCCCACTAGTTAGCTTGTGAGTGTAATAATAATTTCCATAATAACTATTCTGATTATCTTCTTTGACATACGTAATATGTATCTTATTCTGTCGGTCGACTTCAATTTGTGGGTCTTTTACTTCATCTTTCGAATTGGCCCCACTAGCAAGGGTCTGCACTACCCACGAACCAGATTGGTTGGTAGCATACCGAATTTCATATTTCCGCGGGTCGTTTGCATCATTGTACATATAAACGACATGGGCCTTGCCATTGCTATCAATCGCGATACTAGGCTCAAACATGTTTTTCCAGCCCCATGTGTCAGAAGCACTGTCGACAGTTTGAAAAGACCAGCTTCCGTTTTGATAGACACCGTATTTAACGCCCCTTTGGCTCGTCAAACCTGTTCCTTTTTCAAATAAAAAGGCCACATGGACACGTTCGTTTGCATCAACAGCTAAGTCAGAAACACCATTAAAATTGGTATCACCAGTGGCACTCGTCTTAATCGATGTAAGCTCATCCCACGTACCTTGGCTCCATTTTTTCACGACGATCTCAGTATTATTTTTCACATGGGAAAGATAAAGCTGTCCGCTTGGACTAGTAAATAAATGATTATAGGCCCACGTATTTTGACTAAATTCATGGATTATTTGTTCTGACATCGTTTGACTTGCTGCGGAAGAATGCTGAATGGTATTGACTGGCCCCAGCAAGGCCAGTTGTATGACCAAAACCCATGCAACAAGTACTTTAAAATTCAATTGTTTCAAGTGATTATTCCATCCCCTTCTTTTCAGGTTGGCTCTGTTAAACTTGCCTGTTGATTTCCGCT
>NZ_JBALOS010000275.1:1307-8602 GCF_036962765.1 Neobacillus drentensis | reverse complement strand
TATGCTTTAACATAGCCTTCAGGTTAAGTTCTAGTCATTACTTCGTACGTCTCCAAGCACCCCCATCTCTATTTGTCGACGTAATTCCCCCTATTTTTCTACTAATCTTCAAACCAAAATATATCTTTTCCTACAAAAAAGCAATCTTTTCCACTTTCATTATTGTCTAAATAGTACCTTTTTACAACATTCTTCTGAATTATGTAAAATTATTGGACTATTTGACGATTTTCGTAGGTATTAAGTAGCTTTTGGCCCGAACAGAATAAAAAAGAGACAAAGAGCAAACGCCCCTCGTCTCACTTCACCACTATGCATTAACAAAACAAGGGTCTGCCCCTTGTTTTTGATGTAAAATTAACTGCTCACATTCCTCGACAGACAATGGACGGCTAAATAGGTAGCCTTGGAATTCATCACATCTAATGTCATCCAGAAATGCCTTTTGAGATTCTTCTTCTACCCCTTCAGCTAAAACCTGGAAGTTCAGGCCTTTCGCCATCATAACAATCAACCTTACAATTGCCGCATCCTTCTCGCTCTTCTCTAATGAAGAAATAAACGAACGGTCGATCTTTAGGCGGTCGATTGGAAATTGGCTTAAGTAATGGAGTGAGGAATATCCTGTTCCAAAATCATCCATCGCAATTTGAAAACCCATTTGTTTTAAGAAAGATAATTTCGCGAGTGTTTTCTCAATCGAGCCCATCGCAATACTTTCTGTGATTTCTAATTCGATATCATTTGGGTTAGCCCTTGTTTCTTTAATAATTTTTGCAACCGACTCAATAAAATCATTATCTTGAAATTGCAAGGAAGAGATATTAACGGCAATTCTTAAATCAGAAATCCCCTTTTCCCTCCATGCAACAGATTGCTTACAAGCTTCTAATAAAACTTTTTCTCCAAGCGGCACGATTAAACCCGTGTCCTCGCACAAAGGAATAAATTTCGCTGGCGGCACCATTCCATAGCTGGGTTTGTCCCAACGAAGCAATGCTTCTACCCCTACAATTTCATTCGTATTAAGGGAGATTTGCGGCTGGTAATAAAGTAAGAATTCATTCCGTTCAATACCCTTCCTGATCGAGCTTTCTAACTCCATCATCGGTTCCATACTCATAGAACCACTATAAATCATATAATGATTCTTGCCTTTTTCCTTTACCTTATACATAGCTGTATCGGCTTTCATCAATAACGCCTCAAAATCATGTCCATGGTCAGGAAAAAGGGAGATCCCAATGCTCGGAGTAATATGGAGCTCAAAGCCCTCGATTGTAAACGTTTCTCGCAAAGCAGTTAAAATTCGTAAGGCCTTTCTTTCGATGGCTTGAATGGACGTATTTTCAATTAATAATGCATACTCGTCTCCGCCAAATCGGCACACCACTTCGTTTGGTTTGAGACATTCTACCAGTCTTTTCCCCACTTCTTTTAGCAAAAGATCCCCATAAGAATGTCCCAGACTATCATTAATATGTTTGAAACGATCCAAATCAAGCAGCATAAAGGCAATTTTTCGTTTTCCTGTTTTATTGTCAATCGCAAGGGAGACTCTTTTTTCCATAAATCGGCGATTAGGCAACCCTGTTACAACATCATGGTAGGCAAGATGTTCCATTGAATTGACCGTTTCTACTAACTTATCTGTTCGCTCTTTTACCTTTAATTCCAAATCTTCATTTAGTTGATTTAAATCATATACTAATTTATCATTCTCTAATAATGTGAATAATTGCCTTAAGATTACTAATAAAATACAAAAGAACAGGCCCACAACAATGGGATGAGTTTTATAAAGAGAGGAGATAACGTAAATAGAAAGAAACAGAACACTTAAATAGGGAATACTGTGCCGAATAAGCATCCCTTTTTTGGGCTTTATGACGTGCGTATCTTTAGCAACAGTGGGTACATGATAAATTCCTGACAAGCCAATTAATAAAATGGACAGGATCCATAATGGTTCATTTACACTACCAACTGAGTATATTTTCATTACTTTTAAATAGGAAAAGATGGAATCGGCAATAATCTGAATGAGAAATCCAGAAATCAACAGAAAAGAAGTCGGTTTGTTAAACATCCTATTTTGTGCCGCATAAAAGCATAATACACCTACAAGGACACCCAGGTCTAGGATTGGATACATGATTTCTGTGAGATTAAATTCAAGCATCGATTTATGATTAATCAATGGATTCATAATGAATATCCAATTAAAGGTCGTCGCTACAGACATAACGATTAACATATCTAAGAAAAACCGTATCGTTAACAAATGACTTCTGATTTCATTCATAAGGACGAGCAGGGCAATAAAGTAGAAGCCATTTTGACAGATCCAAAAGATCCCCGGCAGGGTATGCGCTTCGCCTTTGGCCTTCAGTATAAATTCATAAAAGGTCCAAATTAACGTTCCGATTAGATAACTAAGAATCCCCAAGCCAAGCATTAACCAAAAACTTTTAGCTCTTCCCTTATGTTTGAAAAAGGTATTCATAAGCCAGGCAACAGAGGTAAGGCAAGCAATCATTTGAAAACTGATACCGCCCCAATCTAAAAAAGCTTGTTTATGCTGGAAAATCATATTCCAAAGGACGTTCGTAACGATAAAAACAAAGATAAAAGAATAGGCAAACTTTTTTGTTTTAAGACTAAACATGTGGTTCTCCAATCGTGTTTTTACGTAAGGCTCTTTTCGTAAACNNCAATTTTCGCAAATGTTCTTACGAAAAGATGCCACGAAGCATCTAGTTATACGGGGTTGATGAACTTATACGAAAAACAAAAATCTATGCGAAAATAGCCTTACGTAAAGATAAGTTTTCTCTTTTGTGTTTGTGTGTCATTCAAAATCCATCTATAATTTTTCTTATTTTGATAGATTTTTTGCGGATAAATAATCGCAGGGATGACATAATCTCCTTTATAATAAATTTTTTCCCCCACCGCCTGCAATGGTATTTTGTATACATTTCTCAGTGCTTTGTAGAACATTCTTTCGAGCAGAACCACACAATGAGAAATCTGATGTTTCTCTGAATAATGAACAAACAACGATAATAATCGATCTAAATTTTTCCCACGATATTGTTTTAAGATGGCTACCTTATCGATTTCAATAACTGAATGAGGAGTGACCGCAATTTCTTCTATTTCTTGAAACGGGAATACGGTATTAATATTATTTTGCAAATCGAGAGAATAAGGCTTAAATTCAATTGTTCCTACTCTTTGATCTTTCTCATCCGTGATGATGTAACGATTGGATACACCACTTTCATTTTCCAAAACATATCCTTTCTCCAGCCAACATTCCATCCATATTTGATTAAAACTATTAAGCAATGCTAAAGAATCTACTTTTAGATACATGGTTCCTCCTGAGTTCAGACAAATTTCGACACTCTTAATTTGTCTATTATACCTGTATATGGAATAGAACGGCTAGATGGTTCAAGAAATTATCATCCATTTCCTATCAAAATTTGTCTATTAATTTACAGAAATAAGAGCTGGGAGGTTTTCATGTTTTTATGAAGGCTCTTTGTATCAAAAAATTTTGATTTGTGCATTTTTGGGAGGGTTTTTGTGCCATTTCCCTTGGGTTTTATGCGATTTTAACATGCTTTTGTGCAATTTTAAGTAGGTTTTGTGCCAAAATCCAGAGGTTTTGTGCTTTAGACAATATTTGTAAAAAATATGATGATATTGACAATTTAAATATGTAAAAAGCGAAAAGCCTCTAGTCCACACTAGAAGCTTTTTTGATATCGCCCATTCTCCCAACTTACGAATTCCACATTTCTAATCGATTTATAAATATTTTGTAATCAAGTGGGGGTCAGAGCCCAAAATCCTAACTAACCTGATCTTCTTCCAAGATACGCTTCTACAATTCTCGGATCTACTAAAAGGTCTTCTGCCTTTCCCTTGATAATTACTTTTCCAGTTTCCATAACATAACCATAGTCGGCGATTTTCAGAGCTTGTTTTGCATTTTGCTCGACTAGAAGTACCGTCGTTCCTGCATCTTTTATCTCTCTGATTATCTTAAAAATATCCGCTACGATTAAAGGGGCTAGTCCCATTGAAGGCTCATCCAGCAACAATAGTTTGGGCCGTGAAAGTATGGCCCTTGCAATGGCGAGCATTTGCTGCTGTCCTCCGGAAAGGGTTCCACCAAGCTGATCCTTTCTTTCTTTTAAAATTGGAAAGTGCTTCATAACCTCTTCAATATCTTTTTCAACTTCTTTATCGTTTCGCTGGTATGCTCCCATTTCAAGGTTTTCTATAACTGTCATACTAGATAATATAGCTCTTCCTTCTGGTACAAGAGATATCCCTTTTGCTACAAGCTGGTCTGGTCTTAGCCCTGTAACGTCCTCTCCTAAGAATTCAACGGTCCCCTTCTTTGGCTTGATTAAACCGGCGATTGTCTTCATTGTAGTCGTTTTTCCGGCTCCGTTTGCTCCCAGTATGGTTACAATTTTACCCTGTTCCACGTCAAGACTAATTCCTTTTAGTGCCTGTATTTTTCCGTAATACGTCTCGATTCCAGTTACTTTAAGCAATATAATCCTCCTCCTCTCGGCCGAGGTAAGCTTCAATAACAGCTGGATTATTTTGAATTTCCTCAGGTGTGCCTTCTGCAAGTTTTTTTCCGAAGTTTAAAACTGTCATTCTGTCACACAGCTTCATGACAAGCGGCATGTCATGTTCAATTAAAAGTACTGTTATGCCTCTTTCTTGTACTTTTTTAATTAAATAGAACAAGTCGTCCGTTTCGGTTTCATTCATCCCTGCCGCAGGCTCATCTAACAATAAAAGCTTAGGATCACTGGCTAAAGCTCTTGCAATTTCAAGTCTTCTTTGCTGGCCATAGGCTAAATTTTCTGCGATAGCATCTTCGTAGATTGATAAACCTACCAGTTCTAGGAGCTCTTTTGCCGTTACACGTAACCTTTCTTCTTCATCGCGCTGCGACTTTGTTCGAAAAACACCACTAAAAACGCCTGATTTACTTTGGGAATGTCCCCCAACTAAAACATTTTCCAGAGCCGTCATTTGGGAGAAGAGACGGATATTTTGAAACGTTCGACAAATACCCTTATCAGTAATTTTATGGGGCTTAATCCCAGTAATTTTATCTTCAAAAAAGCTAATCTCCCCAGACGTCGGAGGAAACATGTTTGTAATGACATTAAACATCGTCGTCTTCCCTGCTCCATTAGGACCAATTAAACCGAAGATCTCACCTTCATTAACAGAAAACGATACATCGGTTAAAGCAGAAATGCCGCCAAAGTTTTTACTGATGTTTTTTATATTTAGAACCATGACTGCTCCCCCTTTTTGGCACCTTAAGCTTTAACCACTGCAAGATCGAAACATCAATAAGTCCTTGAGGACGGAATGCCATCATTAAAATTAAAATGAGACCATAAATGACATAGCGATATTCACTGATAAACCTTAAAACCTCAGGCATCATCGTCATAAATGTTGCTCCAAAAATAGCACCCCAGATTACTTCACTACCGCCGAATACAGCAAAGATAAGGATCTCAACAGCGCGGTGATAAGAGAAATCAGCTGGGCTAATATAGGCCATAACATGAGCAAATAAAGCTCCCGCAAAACCGGATAGAACAGCGCCCTGAGTAAAGGACAAAACTTTATAGTATGTAATATTAATTCCCATTGCCTCTGCGGCTTTCTCATCCATTTTAATCGATGCAAAAGCTCGTCCAACACGGGAATTTTTTTGTCTAATCAAAAACCATACTAATAGAATGTCAATGACCACTAAGAGGATGAGTACCAATAAATAAACAAATTGATTATTCTTTAAACCAATCATGTCTGGATCAAAACCAGCTTCTTTAAAAAACCTAAATAGCTCTCTTCCTATATGAGGTATACCAGAAATACCTACTGCACCATTAGTTAGTGATTCCCAGTTAACAAAGAATACACGGATTACTTCACCAAAACCCAATGTGGCAATTGCCAGATAAACACCTGTTAATCTAAGAGAAGGAATTCCAATAAGAATACCGCATATCCCTGCAACTAATGCACCCGCAATGATTCCAATGATAATCGGAACATCATAGTTGATGGTGAGCAATGCAGATGTATATGCTCCAATCCCCATAAACCCGGCATTTCCTAATGAGAGTTGTCCAGAAGAAAGAGTAATGTATATGCTTAAGCCGAGAATAATATTGATCATGATAAATGAAGCGACTTGTAAGTAGTATGGATTGATTAATTCTCCGAGCATAACATCACCGCCCCGCCTCAGATGTCTTTTGGCCAAATAACCCTTGTGGCCTTAATAAAAGGATAAAAATGATTGTTATAAATGCAATGGCGTCACGATATCCTGAATCTCCGTAAGCAACAATAAACGTTTCAGCCAATCCAAGAATCAATCCTCCAGCCATTGCACCTTTCACATTACCCATTCCACCTAAAATAATAATGGCTAGACCTTTAAGCCCCATCGATAATCCCATCTGCGGATTAACAGAATTAAACGCCATACCAACTAGAATTCCAGCGATTCCTCCCATTGCAGATGCAATAATGACCGTTAAAGTAATGATGCGTTTGGTATTTACTCCAAGGATACTGGCCGTTTCTAAATTTTCTGCTGTAGCACGGAGAGCTTTCCCTGCTTTTGTTTTTGAAAGCCAATACGAAAGCGACATCATTAAGATAACGGAAATGGCAAAAATTAAAATTTGAACAAGATAAACAGTTATGGAACCAATTTTAAAATGGATCTCAGAAAATGCATTACTGAAAGGATGATTCCCTGCTCCGAATAGATGATGCGAAAGATTTTCAAGTAAAATAGATACGCCAATGGTACTTATTAATGGAGCAAGGTGTGAGACGCCTTGCTTCCCCCGAAGTGGGCGTAAAGCAAAGCGCTCAAGCATATATCCTAAAATAATCGTTACAATGATTGCGGCAACAAATGCCACCCAAAGTGGCAGCCCCAACGTACTTGTTACAATTACTCCAATAAAAGCACCGAACATAAAGATTTCACCATGGGCCATATTAATGATCCCTAGAACCCCGAAAACAAGCGTGAATCCAAGGGCAACGATTGCATAGATGCTTCCCAGTGTAATACCATTAATTAGCTGCTCTAATAGCAAGACATCTCACCCTTTAACTGCGAATTTTATTTTATTCAAAGGCTATTTCCGCATAAATTGTTGTTTTTCGTATACGTTCATCAACCCGTATTACTTGATGCTTCGTGGCAT
>NZ_JBALOS010000275.1:0-1257 GCF_036962765.1 Neobacillus drentensis | reverse complement strand
AGTTTACGAAAAGAGCCTATTCAAACAATTGGAACTTTCCATCTTTTATGATGAGGACGGTCGGGTCCATGACAACATCTCCATCTTTATCAAAGGAAAATTTACCAAGTACACCATCTAAGTCCTTGATTTCAGCTAGAGCATCGCGAAGTTCATCCCGATCAGCTTCTCCAGCATTTTTTAATGCTTCGGCCATGATATATAGAGCATCATAGGCTTGGGCTGCAAACTGGTCTGGTTTCTTGCCGTATTCTGCTTCATATTTTTTAACAAAGTCTTGTACTTTTGGATCCTCTTTTTCTCCAAACCATGGAGTTGCAACAATTAATCCCTCAGAGGCTTTACCGGCAATATCAATTACCTGTGGAGAGTTAAAGCCATTTCCTCCTACAAAAGGTACATCGATACCCATTTTTCTTGCCTGATCCATGATGACGGCGCCTTCATTATAAAGAGCTGAACATAAAATTAAATCTGGTTTAAGTCCCTTGATTTTTGTTAATTGTGCATTATAGTCTGACTGTCCTTTTTGGAAAGTTTCAATCGCTAAAACTTCAAGTCCCATCTTTTCTGCTTCTTTTTTCATCGTATCAAATCCTGATTTTGTAAAAACATCGTCATTACCGTAAAGGATCGCAACCTTCTTCACGTCAAATTTATCAACCGCTTTTTTGATAGATGCTGGAATCGCAAGTGATTCAGGCAATGAATTTCTAAACACATAGTCTCCAATCTGTGGAATTCCAACAGCTGTAGTGGAAGTACCCATAATTGGAATTCCGTTTAAATCCGCCTCTGGCCCTACAACATTCATTTCTGTACTTAAAGTTGGTCCCAAAAGAGCCACAATGTCATCGTCACTCATTAGTTTTTGGGCAGCTGTTAAAGCTTGTTCTTGCTTTCCAGCTGAGTCTTCCGTAACAAGTTCGATGTTGACCTCGCCTTTTTTGTTAATTTCTTTTTGAGCTAACTTAAAACCATTCGTAATCGCTTCACCGTAAGCTGCTCCAGGGCCACTTAAATACGAGATGACTCCAATTTTTGCTTTCAAGCCTTTAGCTTGTCCACCGTTGTCCTTTCCTGAAGTTTCTGTACTATTACTACTGCAAGCTGCTAATGCAACAAGTAATAGAACAGAAATGAATACAAAAGACTTTTTTAGTAGTTTTCTCATTCCTCTTCCCCCTAATATAATTTGAAAATTTACCCTACATATCTATTAAATACCAATTATAATACAAAGTAAATGTATTCGAC
>NZ_JBALOS010000274.1:5423-7931 GCF_036962765.1 Neobacillus drentensis | reverse complement strand
AAGGAATATTGTATACCAAACTCTTATTTTGTATTTTATCTCATGTTGTTAAAATGTTCAAGGTTATATTCTAAATATTAAAATAATTACAAGAATCGTTGCTAGACTAAGAGAATTTAATTAAAAAATTTAACCATGTTTAAATTCTAGTTTGCTTCTCTATCCAAAAGATTGTATACTGCAGAGAAGAATCAAAATTTTTAGAATAAACTGAAAGGGGTAACAGTATGCCAAAAGTGATCCTTCATGTAGATGGAACGACAATAGAACAAGAGGTCAAAGACAACGCCAATTTAGTTGTCTTAGCTGGCACGCGCCAATTACCTAAATTAAAGTATGGCTGCGGAATGGGACGCTGTACGAAATGCACCTGTATCGTAGTGGATGGGGCTGAAGGGTTGGCACCACCGAATTGGAAAGAAGAAAAAATGCTTGGCGATAAGGTAAACGAAGGGTACCGCTTAACGTGCCAATTAACCATTAAAGAGGATATTGAAATTTCTCAAGAAAATATTTCAATTCCGGCCCCGAAGAAACAATCGGCTATTCAATCGTTATAAGGAATTTTTTATTTTGAAAAATGGTATACAAAATACAAAAAAGGGTTAAGTAGGTGAGTAGGAATGGATTGTTATGATTTAACGAGGATGACATGGATAGAAGTAGAAGAAGCGCTTAAGACAGTTCAACTTGCTATAATTCCAATAGGCGCTCATGAACAGCACGGCCCACATATGGTAGAAAGCTGTGATGCGGTCTTAGCTGAAAGGATGGCCAAGAAACTTGGGCAAAGGATGTTCCCTTATGCAGTGGTCACACCATCCGTTAATATGGGTGTTTCGCCGCATCATTTGAATTTTCCGGGAACGATTTCCTTGCAGCCAACCACATTAATTGCGGTATTAAAGGATATGGTTTCATCATTAAAGCATCACGGGATTGAAAAGTTTTTGTTTTTAAATTCCCATGGCGGAAACCAGTCGACACTTAATGTAGCCTCAATGATGTTAACCAAAGAACTGGATGTAGAAATCTATTATGCAAAAACGACTGCTTCTGCTAAAAAGGCAATTAAGGAAAATATCACTTCCACCTTATTTGGTCATAGTTGTGAACGCGAAGTTTCGGAAGCGTTGTATTTAGCTCCCGAACTTGTCCGTCTTGAAAAACTAGAAAAAGGTGATATTCAAGAAGAGGGAAGATGGAAGCAACTTCGACCTGGTAAAGCAATTCAAGGATTTTATTCTTATGAAGAAATGACTAATAATGGCTGTATCGGTGATGGTACAAAAGCAAGTTGGGAAATTGGCCAGCAGATCGTCGAAGAATCTCTTGATAATCTTTCCAACGAACTTTTCAAATTGTTGGATTTGAAAGTGAATGTCCAGCAATAATCTACGTACTAGAAAAAAGAAAAATAATCTTTCAAAAATTCTAAAAATTATATTTACAAATAAACAATATATTGGTAGTATAAACGTAAGGTATACCAAAACAATAGTTTTACCTAAAAAAAGAGTGCTGGAAAGAGAGAATATCCACAATCTTTTTATTTTTAAACTAACTTGGTATACAAAATATCAAATACCAATTTAGAGTTAGGTACCTACATAAAATTAGAGGAGGAGTTTCAGTTGACAGAATTATTATCTAAAGATGAATTTCGCAGACAATTAGAGGAAGCAATTAAAGGTAACCATAGCCAGAAAGCTGCATTTACAGTAGCTTGGGCAGAGGGCAAACTTGAAAGAAAACACTTTGCTAGTTGGGCTGAAAATCACTACCATTATGTAGGACCATTCGCTGATTACTTAGCGTATATTTACCACAATACTCCACAAGATCCAAAGTTTGCTGCTGCAAAAGATTTTACTCTACAAAATATGTATGAAGAAGAAATCGCAGCGGATCGTCACACAGACTTATTGATTCGATTTGCGGAAGCATGTGGTACCACTGCAGAAAGAATTATTGATCCTAACAATATGGCTCCAACTACTTTAGGTCTTCAAAGCTGGTGTTTCGCGGTGGCTGCACGTGAGAATTTCGTTGTAGCAACAGCAGCTCTAGTTGTTGGATTAGAATCACAAGTTCCTGATATCTACCGGAAACAAACTCCTGCTTTACGTGAAAAGTATGGGTTTACGGATGAAGAAATTGAATTCTTTGACTTACACATTGTTTCAGATGAGATCCATGGTGAGCGCGGATACAAAATTGTTCTTGACCACGCCGATACGCCTGAGTTACAACAACGTTGCTTAGAAGTTGTTCGTACAGGAGCAAAAATGCGCCGTATGTACATGGATGGACTTTGGAAAGAGTATATTGAAAAGGATTTAGGTGCATTAGTAGAAACGAAATAAATAGATAAGCGGAAGCGCCCGTGTACCGGCCGTCATATTAATCTTGTAATTTAAGGTTTAAGTGACGGCCATTTTTATAGGATCATATTTTTCAAATAATAGTTGGAATTTAATAAATGAAAAAAGGTGATAGTAGTGATTA
>NZ_JBALOS010000274.1:0-5397 GCF_036962765.1 Neobacillus drentensis | reverse complement strand
ATTACTACAAAAGTAGAGACATTCAATAATTATATTAATGGAGAATGGCAGGAATCGGTAAGCAATAAAACATTTTTTAGTGTGAACCCGGCAAATACCGAAGATCTCGTTGGAGAATTCCAGGCTTCAAACGAAAGTGATGTTCAAAATGCGATTGAAGCGGCCAAGAATGCTTTTCCTAGTTGGTCCCAAACTGCACCATCCAAACGAGCGGCTATCTTAAATCAAGCTGCCAGCATTCTCGAGCAAAATGTTGCTGCCCTTGCTGAAGAGTTAACAAGGGAAGAAGGAAAGCATGTAGATGATGCTAAGAATGAGGTATTACGTTCTGCGCAAACGCTCCGCTATTATGCAATAGAAGGACAAAGTTTTACAGGGGAAACCTTTCCAAACGATGATGCTAACATGAAAGTTTCAACGGAAAGAGAACCACTCGGAGTAGTAAGTGTCATTACTCCTTGGAACTTTCCACTTTCTATACCAGCCCGAAAAATCGCTCCCGCTTTAATCACGGGTAATACGGTGGTTTTTAAACCTTCCTCCGATACGCCACTAATCGCTTTTCGTCTAGTTGAAGCACTAGATAAGGCAGGAATTCCTAAAGGCGTGATTAACTTTGTTACAGGAAAAGCATCAGACGTGGGGGATCTATTGGTAACCCATCCTGCTGTTAGGGCCGTCACATTTACAGGTTCAACTGCTGCAGGAGAAGATATTCATAAAAAAGCAGGCTTTACGACCAGGACCCAAATGGAACTGGGCGGGAAGAATCCCCTTATTGTTATGGATGATGCAGATGTCGATTTAGCCGCCACTTTGACGGTTAACGGGGGCTTTTCGTTAACAGGGCAAGCTTGTACCGGAACAAGCCGTGTTATCGTCTTGAAAAATGTAAAAGAGGCATTTGTTCAAAAGCTGGTTGAAAAAACGAGTGCACTAAAAATAGGTAATGGTTTTGAAGCAGGCGTGAAAATTGGTCCGCTTGCGAACGAAAAGCAATTGAAAAATGTCTTAAAGTATATCCAATTCGGTAAAGAAGATGGTGCTGATTTGGTATATGGTGGCGAGGCATTATTAACTGGAGAATTCGAAAAAGGATACTATGTCCAGCCAGCCATTTTTACTAATGTAAAAACAGATTCGCGAATTGCGAAAGAAGAAATCTTTGGACCGGNNCATATGAAGAGGCCATCGCCGTTGCGAATGATGTCGAGTATGGTTTGTCTGCTTCGATTGTTACCAATAATCTCAAAATTGCTAACCAATTTACCAAGGATATCCAAGCGGGAACAGTTAAGGTTAACCGCACAACAACAGGAAACTTAATGAATGCACCATTTGGAGGCCTTAAAAAATCAAGTACGTCAACCTTCCGTGAATCGGGCAGAGTGGGCTTAGAGTTCTTTACACAATTAAAAACGGTTTATATGGGCTATTAATAACATTCGATAGATAAAGGAGAACATGTATGAAATCTGTGTTGAAAATTGAATTAGAAGAAGCAAAGTTAATGATTGAGGCAGCTAAGAAAAAATCAGAAGAGATCAATGTTCTTGAAACAATCGCAATTGTTGATGATGGCGGAAACCTGATTGCATTAGAACGAATGAACGGAGCACGCATCACCGGACCAGAAATTTCGATTGCTAAAGCCTACACGGCAGCGGGCCATAAACGCTCGACCCATTTATTTAACAAGGAGCCAAATGGACCTGCACTTCCTGGAAATGAAGCCTTTGGAATTCAGCAAATGCTGCCAGGGAAATTCGCTATTTTTGTAGGTGGTTTTCCGATTGTGGTCAATGGTGAAGTCGTAGGCGGCATTGGTGTAAGTGGCGGAAACGGCGAGCAAGACACGGCCGTGGGTACAGCTGCACTACAGGCACTACAGACCTATCTAGGAAGAGATGGGCTGGAAGTAATAACGGATGCCGATATAAAAAAATAAGTAAAATCAGACCTCATTCATGCATTGTTTTTAGCAGGATGGGGTCTATCTTAATCTGGCGTTCTATTAAAAAAAGAGTAAAAATGTTATATTGGTATAAAAAGGGGGAGAATCAACTGAAAACATATCTTGAGTTAGCTATTGGATTTGCCCGCACCGGTGTGACTGGTTATGGGGGCGGACCCTCGACTATACCGTTGATTGAATTTGAAGCTGTTAAAAAATACAAGTGGATGAACGAAGAAGAATTTGTAGAAATCCTGGCATTAGCCAACACATTACCAGGACCAATTGCTACCAAAATGGCGGCGTATATCGGTTATAAAGTGAAGGGGTATTTAGGGGCTACTGTTGCCATTCTAACTCATATTCTGCCTTCCATTATCGCCATGATTGCCTTATTGGGTGTGCTTTATTCCTACAAGGAATCACCGATTGTAAGTGGGATGGTTCAAGGGGTTACACCTGTTATTGGCTTTATGCTTTTAGAGATGGCCTATCGTTTTTTCCAAAATGGCCGGAAAGGCTTAGGTTTTCCGATCATGCTCACGCTATCGATCGTTTCTTTAATCGTTGTTCAATTCCTTGGATTACATCCCGGAATCTTAATTGCTGTATTTCTGATCGCTGCCTTTATCATTGCAGATCGAAAAGAAAAAGCGGCAAAAACTGCGGCTGAGATGGTTCTTCAGAGAAAGGAAAAAAGTTCATGATCTATTTGCATATCTTTTGGTCGTTTTTTATTGCTAATTTATTAGGTTACGGCGGCGGTCCTGCAACCATTCCATTAATTCAAAATGAAGTGGTTAACCATTACCACTGGATGAGTCTATCCGAGTTTGGGGATGTATTAGCGATTGCAAATGCCCTGCCTGGTCCGATTGCTACGAAAATGGGGGGCTATATTGGTTATCAACTTGGAGGAGTTCTTGGTGCAGCGATTGCATTAATCGCAACGGTTCTTCCTTCTGCACTGGCCGTTATTTTATTATTTAAATTTGTGAATCTATTTAAAGGATCTCCAAAAGTAGCTTTGATGACAAAATCGGTGCAGCCGATTATTTTCATATTACTTGCTGTGATGGCCTATCAGTTCTTCTTAACTTCCTTCGAAAATAGTGGTATTTTTCACTTAGTCTTTTTGGCTGTAGTTAGCTACTTTGCTTTAATTAAAATCAAAATGCACCCATCCTTGTTAATTCTTTGCTGTTTGATTTATGGTGGAGTGTTTCTTTCGTAAGACGGAAATTTAGAAAATATTATAAAAATAAGCGGGTGGAAGTTTATGGACTTAAGATGGGAGGAAAACAATCTTTTATCGATTCGTGAGCATGCATATAACTATTTAAAGGAAATGATTCTCGAGGGCGAATTAAAAGCAGGCGATCGCTTAATTGAACGGGAACTTGCTGGGAAATTAGGCATCAGCCGAACCCCAATTCGAGAAGCATTGTTCCGCTTGGAATCCCAGGGTTTTGTAAAAACAGTACCCCGTAAAGGTGTCGTCGTCTCGAATATTTCCGAGAATGAAGTCATCGAGGTATTTACAATCCTTGCCTCATTAGAAGTACTTGCCGTTAAATTGGCCGCGGGACGGATGGATAAAGAAACACAACTAGAATTGGATCAAAAGATTGAAGAGTTGATGGAGTTAAAAGATCAAGCAGAAGAAAACTTTAATCTTGAACATATTCAAATGAATCGTCTCATTAATAAAGCATCGAAAAGCCCTAAACTATTTGAGATTCTCTCTGGCCTGATTGACTATATACATATGTCTGCAAATATGGGATATGAAACACCAGGCAGAAGAAAAGAATCATTAAAGGAACACATCGATATCATGAAAGCCTTACGTGATAAAGAAGCCGATATGGCTGAGTATTTAATGAGAATTCATATTGAAAACTCGAAAAANNAAAAGCTTATATCACCTATATCAATAATTTAAAACAAAAGCTTTCTAAAAAGGAAAAACTGATGTCCACTTGATCGATCCCTCAAAGCGATCTCGGAGCGAGTTGGTATCCATGGAAGATGACCACATCTGTCTTTGAGGATGTGGTCTTCTATTTATCTTTTAAAAAAATCAAAAGATTTAAAATATTGTATTGTTTGAAAATTTCAAATATGGTATATTGTATACCAAGGAGATAAATTAAAGGGAGGATACGAGGCATGCCAAAAATAAATTTCATTAATAGCAATAAACAATTAGAGGTACCAGAGGATTCGAATATTTTGAGGATGTCCCTTCGTTATGATGGCGAACTCCCGAACCGATGTGGCGGAGGGATTTGCGGCAGCTGCGTTTTTAAAACGGAAGAAGGCACAGAATTCTTAGATAAAGTTAAGGTCCAAGAAAGAAGAAAATTAGGCGAAGAATGGTTAAAAGAAGGTTATCGCCTCGGCTGTCAAACCTTCGTGACAAATGGTGATATTTCGATTTCTTGGGATGATGCATTTACAGAAGAAGTGAAAAAAAGAAAGCCGGATAAAATTCAAAAAGAAGTTTCAACTATTTAGTGAAAGTGATAATGAAAAATATAAATTCGGGGTGAGAACATGTGGGCCTGTAATCGACATATGAAAGAAATACTAACCTTCTTAGATACTCCCCATATTAGCAAAGCTTCCTATCAAATTAAATGTTCACTATGCGATAATCATGCACTAGCAAAAATCTATTACACACATAAACCATTACAGTTGAAAAAGAATAAAAAATTACGTGCCTTTGCTTAACATCTATTATACCTGCCCCCAGTGCTTTAAAGTTGTAAATTAGTGGGGAGCAGGCACAGAATTAAATATGATCACATAAGCGATGGGTTTTTTTACTCATCGTTTTTCTATATTAATAATCGACTCTAGGAGGTTAAATTTTCTCTATCGGCAGCTTTTGGAGGCTGTTCGAACCACCCGTTGTCAATCAAAATATTTGCTCCATCATCGACAAACAAAGATATTCTAACGAGTGCGCGCGAATACATTAAACCTATATCCCTTCTTCCATTGACTGCTAACGAATTTCCGAAAGCTCTGATCTTCATTGAAAACATATCTACCTTGTGGAACACCATTAATTTTTCCGAAAAAGGAGCAATCTTAGATTCCGTGACTAAATGATCTATTGTGGTTGGGAAAGGTAAGTTATCCTTATGAAGTTTTTCACGGTAGTTTTCAAGGCTTTTATCCGTTAGTTCTCTGCCTCTTATTAGGAATTGTTTGACCTTTTCTGTTTTGGCGACTTGGCTAAATCCTACTAATAACGCTTTACTTGTTGAATTATTTTCAATGTTATCATAAAGGTGAGTGATTTCTAGGGCATGTAGTGAACGAACATCCCCTATAAATCCATTTAAAAATGTTTGTTTTTTTATAAAATCTATGTTTTCAGGTACAGGAAGAACTGGAGGTTTTATGATATATCCTCTGACCATTAGTAT
>NZ_JBALOS010000273.1:0-18948 GCF_036962765.1 Neobacillus drentensis | reverse complement strand
GACGAATACGATAAAGTTTAACTATTTGCAAATTAATGGATACATAGCTAATATAAACTTTAAAATAAAAGAGACCGATGAAGACTGTGTTAAAATTATGTTATATCGTCAGCTCGGATATTTTTTAGACTTTAATAAAAACAAACATGGTTTAAGGTTTTTAAAGTATTTCGAGGATGAAAAAAAAGCAGAGATTCTAACAAGAATAGAAACGAATGCATGGGAATATGGTCGAACCTTGGTACCTGAAAAACTAGTAAATTCCTATGATAAAGTCCGTGAATTAGACAAAATGTTAATAAAAAACTATTAAAAATGATCTGATAAACAAGGAGAAAATAAATGATCTGGTTAATTATTTCCACTTTACTTGCTGCCTCTGCCGCTTGGTTAGCTTATATGGTAAAAAAGGAAAAGGCTAAACAAAAAGAGATGAGAAACGATCATTACCAAGAGTTAGAAGCGATGAAAGAAGTACAAAAAGCTGCTATGGAAACAGCGGCAACAAGCTACGATGAGAAGGTTTTGTTCTTGTCCGAATCGTACCAACGTGATATAGAAAAGCTGATGATCGAAAATGAAGATATTCGGAAAAATTATCGAAACCAAGGTGAAATTATTACCCATCAGATACTAGAAAATTTTAAATCAGATTTAATTCAAAAAAAAATTATTCCACCAGATGAAATGATTATTATGCCGAATATTTTTATTCCGGAAGGAAACGGTCAAACTCGGCAAATCGATCACCTTGTTCTATTATCAACCGGTTTATATGTAATCGAAACTAAGGACTGGAAAGGCCACATCGTATTGGGATTATCAAGAATGGGGAGCCACAAGTTTTCTTTTTTAGCAGAGTTAGTAGACAGTGAAAAAGAGGAAACGCTTGTATTTGATAAAGATGAGTCGGGAGCATTTACGGTAAAGACGTATGAAAATCCAATAAGCCAAGTTCAAGAGACAACCTACATCCTATCCAATTATTTACAAAGTCAAGATGTTACAACATGGATCAACACCTTGGTATTCTTTAATGACGATGAAAAAGAGGTTCACGATTGGTCGGATAACAGCATAGTAAAACGGTTGACGAATAAAGAACAGTTACAACAGTTTTTTATCCATGAGCTTACATCCAAAAATAGAATATATGGAGCTTTTCAGCTTAATACTATAAAGCATCTGATCGAAACCGCTCATTATATGTAAGATTACTAGAATGTAAGTGAGGCAGGATAAGAGTTCCCTCTATGGTGAAAATGTGCCTAAAAGTAGCTTTAATCTTTTTTCACGACTTAATTTATTAAATAGTAAAGACACAAAAAAGGCAGATGGGGAATCATCTGCCCCCTTCCTTATACTTTTGAGTTAGCCTGTAATGGTTTAAATTAAGGAGCATAGGGAACGGCTGTAAAGTATTGATCTTGACAAAAAAATATGGTGGCAGGCCACCCCCTATCACTTGAAACCTCTTTTCATTAGACTTGTTTCATTCAAATAGAGTATTCCGTTAATTGTTTCTTTTTATTTTTCAAGCCATTAACAATGGTTGTGTATTTTTCATGCTGCTTTCCAAGTGTTTTCTTTCTTTCTCCAATCATCCTTAATACTTCCCTAGGATTGGGACCACCTTGGATAGACCTTATTTCAACGAAATATTCCGGTGAGATAATCTTCTTCCATTTGTGTTCAGTGAGTGTCACATCAACGAATTCATGAATCATTGAATTAATCTCTGAGATTTCCCACTCATATAATTCCTTTTGACCTTGGATCGTTTTTTTAGAGATAGAACTAGCAACGGAATGTGCTTTTCTAAAGGATATGTCGTACTCTCTTGTGAGTGTGTCTGCTAATTCGGTTATCGTAATGCTTGACTTTTTTGCCATTTCCTTTGTGTGCTCTTCATTTACCGATATCGTGGTAAGGACGGCATACATTAATTTCATCACTCGATTTGCCTTATTAAACGCCCGATATAAATGAGGCTGCAGATCATCTTCTGTATCGACAATATCTCCAAATGGAGTGTTGTGAATCATATTAATCGCTGCCAACGCATCGCCATAGGCACTGCTGGCAATCGAGCGTGAATGCTCAATTGAGACAGGATTTCTTTTCTGCGGCATGATACTACTAACCTGCACATAAGGATCAGCCACATAAAAAGAACCAAATTCTCTAGTTACGTGCTGCAAGAAATCCTGTATCCATCTCCCCGTATTAATCATACAAGTCATTAATACAGATGATGTTTCCAATAAGTAATCTGCTCCAGCGATAGAATCATAGGAGTTTTCAACCACTTGATCGAAACCTAATAATTCACAAGTTCGTTGCCGGCAGATAGGAAAACCGGTTGTTGTTAAGGCAGCTGCCCCAAGGGCTGATTGATTAACCGTTTCATAAGCCGACCACATCCGTTTAATGTCCCTTTGCAATACATCGTAAATAGCTACTAGATAATGTCCTAACGTGGTCGGTTGAGCCGGTTGAGTATGGGTATATCCCGTAATATATGTTTCTGTATGCCTCTCAGCCTGTTCCAATAATGCTTCGCTTAAACGATATGAATTTGCAAGCAACTCTAAAAGATGCTCTCTCAGTACCAGGCGGTACATGGAAATCCCCATATCGTTCCTGCTCCGGCCAATATGGATTTTCCCTGCTAACTCGGTTCCGATTTCTTCCCCTATTTTTGCCTCCATCATGAAAAACAAGTCCTCGAACTGAGGCTGATAGGATATTTGGGTTATATCCGTTTTGGCCACTTTATGAATGCCTGCTAACATCACCCTTGCTTCGTCTGTTTTAATAATGTTTTGTTCCTCCAGCATGATGACATGGGCCCGGTGAATGTCAAACATGACATGGAATAAAAAATCCCGCTGATCATTAAATACAGGCTTTAACAGCTCTTCCACATACGTTTTTCCTGGAAAAGCAGCCCCTTCATTTTTGATAAATTCCTCTATTTTACTCATTTGATCAACTCCGATCTTATGACAATGATTGTTCGGCTTTTACGGCGAAAAACTTATTTGAAATTCAAGCAGTATTACTTATTTGGTATTTTAACGATGTGATACTCGAAACAATTACCACAATTCATTTAAAAGGATACCCGGCAAAGTCAAGTGAAAACTTAAAGCCACCAAGTCTGGTTCATCGCATACGATTCATAAATACAAAATTTTTAGTCGTAGATCCTGGTAGCCAATAATATTTATTCAATGCAGCTCCTGTCGGTAATGTAACAATTATCGGTTGAAAAAAAGCTTGAAACCCTAACCGAACAGCCCATTCAAAGAAACTATTTCTATAACAAGCTACAGTCATTTTTTCAACTACTTAAAAAGATATATTTTTTAGTTTGTTTGAACATTCTGGAAATATATAAAAAAGCTTACTCAAAGAGTAAGCTTAACCGCTATAAACACTATCACATGTTGCAGGTTTTGGTTCATAAAAACAATGTTCTTTAAATTGACCAGATTTAGGTTGATCGTACCATGTTGGAGGGCATGGAGCATGTGGATTAAAATACCAAAGAGCATATTTCGCTGGGTGGTCTCTCCAAGAATCCAAATTCTGTTTTGCTAATCTTCTTTCAGCAGTTCTTGATCTTTGATAAAATACATTCCCTTTTTGAACTGCTTCAAAGGAATAATTTCCTCCTTGTACTTGATAAATAACTTGGGGAATGGTTCTTATATTTTTAAAGTCTAAACAATTTGCTACAAGTCGATTAACAATTACATTTCCAACATATAACATTCCCTGTTGTCCTTCACCTTCAGCTTCTGCTCTCATCATCCTTGCCATTAAGTCGACGTCCGAACTTCGGTAATTTACTCTGGGCATTTTTTCACCTCCAAAATATAGTATGAAAAAAAGCCTACATTGATGTCATTGTTTATAAAATAAGAATACTTATTTTTTTCTAACATATTATACAACTCATAAGCCAGAGCTACCCTGTGTATTAGCTCTTACGTTTATAAAAGGAATACCGCTTCCTTAAGGCATGGTTACGCTGCCCCTCAGTCATTAGATGCTGGTTCTCCCCATAAAAAAGCCTTGCCCAAAAGATCTTTTTACCATTTCTTTTGTGCAAGGCATATTCGTTTATTTTCCTGTTAAAGCGGTATACGCATTTGCTTCGCCAGATCCAAAAAGAGGATCATGTCCCTTTTTCCCATAATCTAATGCAGTCTTTTCAATTAGTGCTTGCACTTGGGAAGGTGTAAATTCCGGATGTGCAGCCTTAATTACTCCTGCAATTCCAGCTACTTTTGGTGAAGCCATGGAAGTTCCGTGTAGGTATGCATAGTTACGAGTTAATGTAGTTGCGCTGCTAGGTGGTAAATTTGTTGGCCAAGTTGACAGCGTCCGATACGTAAAATCACGTTCTTCTAATTTACGAGATGCATCATACACTGGACCATTATCTCCTCCAGGAGCAGCTACTTCAATAAAACTATTTCCATAATTTGAATAGAAAGCTAGTTTATCGGTTGACCACTGGTTTGATGATGAAACTGTAATAACCCCTGGTATACCACCTGGCGTCTCAATTGCTACACCTTTAAATACTAGACTCTCATTACAAAAGTTTTCACATTCTTAATGAAGTAAAGTCTCCTAGTCCTTTTAAGATTTAATTTACTTCAAAGGTTGTTACCGGGCATTTCAAAAGGAATATTGACAAGGCAGCTGAGAGAATTTGAAGAGGACGGAATGGTTCACAGAGAAGTGTATAAAGAAGTTCCTCCCAAAGTAGAATACTCTCTAACTCCAGAAGGAAAAAGCTTTATCCCAGTACTGGACATTATGGGGGATTGGGGTAAAAAATATATGAAGAAAAAACAAAAAGAACAAAAATCCTCCACACAAAGTTAATAAAAAAGGTAGCGTAAATAAATNNTATCTTTACATATCAATGAATGAACTTTAATTAATTCATGACTATTTTTTTAGGCTACAAAGAAGTACTTGAAACTGAAATAAGCTGACCCATTATGGGTCAGCGCTAATTTGTTTAATTGGATAATCGTTTGATCGTTAAATCGAGAATTAAATGATGGATAGGATCAGTATTTTAATCATTCTGCAAACGTTGATTATAATCCTGCTCGATCCCTTTTTTCCAGTTACGGTCAATCTTTTTGCCGCTTCGTAGACTGCTCACCGCTTCATTTACCGCCTCATAATTTATTTGTGTCCCAATCGTGTCCGCATGATAATCCACAGCAAAGTCCTCATCGATTCCAAAACGTGCAGCCGTTGAGACGGCATCTATATTTGCTCCAAGGAACAGGAATTCCCATCCAAATTTCTCCTTTTGATACTGAACCATTTTTTTCACTTTTTCCACTGTGAATTCACGGCTGGCATTTTCCATCCCGTCCGTGGTAATCACAAACAGGACCTTTTCTGCTCGTTCTGCCTCACTGGTCCTCTTTTGGACATTCACTATTTTTTGAATGGTAAATCCAATCGCATCAAATAAGGCCGTAGTCCCCCCTACTTCATAATCCTTATCAGTAAGGAGAGAAATGCCCTTAACATTGATTCGGTCATGTAATAGCTCGTATTGATGATCGAATAAGACGGTCGTAACAATGGCTTCTCCTTCGGCTTTCTGCTGTTTCTTGAGAATGGCATTATAGCCGCCAATGGTATCAGCCTCAAGCCCTGCCATAGAGCCACTTTTATCCAAAATAAACACTAATTCCGTTAGGTTTTTTTTCATCATAATCATCCTCCGTCCGTTGATAAACAAAGGATACCATTCATTCGTTGGGAATTGGTCGCTTGGAAAGCGACATTTTTAGGCACCGAGTAATGGCTGNNCATTGATTTCATGAATATTGTAGTTAGCTTGTTGGCGTTTACAACCGTTTTCTTCAACGATTCTTTTCAAAAAGTTTTTTTCTGTTTAGTTGAAGTTAATGGAAACTGAATAAAACGGTCTTTTTTATTTCTCCATTAGACTTTTTCTTGTTAACCTAACCCGAAAAACTCTTTCTCTTTACTATTAAAAAATTAAAAATGACCGAACATGCAGCCACATGTCCGGTCCAGCAATAGTCGGTTCCCTTCAAGGGATCGGATTATTGTTCTTCTACTTATAAAAACGGGTAGATAGCATTGGCGTATGCCTGTGCTCCTTTTTGGTTCGGGTGGCCCATTGAAGCTCGTTTACAAATCTCAAAGTCTATACCTGTACAACCTGCTTCTGTACAAGAAACGAGACGCTCGGCAGCCAGTAAATCTTGTGGGGATAAATCTAAATTTATGCCAAATACATAAGGATCATTGGTAAGTGCAGCATGCTCCGGACCGATGTTTGGGTCTGCAAAGAAAATTCGAGTTTCTCCGCCCTTTTCTGTATTAATTTCATTAACGGCTTGTTGCAAGAATGTCTTAGATTCGCTTGCGAGCTGCATGCTGCGTTCATGTATGATATCCAAATGGTGCTTCGTCAAAAATCCAGAAGCCACACCGCCAGGAACACCAGCAGTTGCAACACCTAGTGCAACCAGCAATACCTCGACCGCTGCTAAGTCACTATGTTCTGAAACAGGCGGATAATAGCCCGTCAAGATAATTTTCGCTTTTTTAAACGTGGAGTGAACTTTATCCAGTAATTTTTTTGTATGACATAAAAAATATTTATGGTGAAGAGGAGCTAAATCTTCGGTTGAAAATGGGTTTAAAACCACTCTCATATTTACATCATTGATGCCGCCATCTAAAATAACTAAATCAACCTTGTCAGGTTCTCCGACGAAACGATCCACTTGCTGTAAGATCGTTGGATACGAAGTCGGAACTTCGCCATCCCATACAGGATTCGAACTTTTATCATCCACGCCAATGATTGCACCTGAATGAGCAAGGACCGTAGTATATGATCCAATATTTCCGAGCCTTGATTTTACTGTATTACTAACAAGAGAATAATGCTTTTCATGCGGTCCTAAACCTTGACCCCAAGAAACCGAATCTCCAAGCACAAGCAAATGGAAGGTATCGAGTACTAAATCGATTGTATTAGAAGGCGTTCCATCTGCGAGTACAACCTGCGCGGTGACCTGCTCCCCTGAAGGATTTTCTGCCACGGTGTTAGGACGAACCAATGTAAACTCCAACTGTGTCGGACTTAAAAGCCTTACATCTGTCATATCCTGGCAATGAATTCGCACGATGGCGTTGTCTGTGAAACCACTTCCGATTATTGTCACTTTTTTGCCCGGGGATACTCGATTTGGGTAGTCTATATCCATACCTTCCTGCACAATCGATTTGATCTTCGGTTTGATATACAGAGAAGCCTTGTTTGAGATCGTGCCATCCGCTTGTTTCACCTGAACGGTATGCTGTCCTCCACTAATGAATGGTACAGAAAATTGAATAATAGTATCACTAAATACGATTGTGTTCGCCGGAACTCCATCGATGAGCACCACATCTGTTTTTGTAAATCTCTTCCCTTTAACGGTGACGTTTTCTTCCGCAAAAGCAAAAGCAGGGCTTGTTTCAAAAATTGCTGGTTCAAGCATTTTGCGACGAAACTCATCCGGATCAATTACGGATATACGGATTGGTTCGGATAATTTCACACCATTAGAACCTGTCAGTCCCGGGTTGGAATAATAGCCATTCGGACCTCTAGCACCAGCGGTTCTTGGCCCTGGTCCACATACAGCACCAAATTTTGCTTTAACGGATGCACCTACAGGTCCTCCTTCACCACCTGATCCAGGGTTGCCTGGCTGACCGCCGACACCGCCGCGTCCTCCCTCAATAGCGACATCGAAACCGGAAATATAAGAATTAATGACTGTTTGAGGTGCATAGAAATATAGTCTTCCGCCGTTTCCGCCGTTTCCTCCATCACCGCCAATTCCTGCATTTCCACCACCACCGCCGTTTCCGCCAGCTCCAGAACCTGCCTTACAAAATCCAGCCCAATCGAGCTGCGCAGGCTTCCCTGCACCGCCTTGTCCGCCGTCTCCACCATCTTGCCCAGCACCACCAGCTGTTCCGTCTTGACCATTTAAGTCGAAGGCTGGGCGGCCTGTCATGTCTAACACCCACACTTCAATTTCAGGTGCGCTATGACCATCTGGACCACGTCCCCCTTTCACCCCGTAGGTTCCATTTGTACCATTGATTCCAGCAAGTGTCGAAGAAGTTGGGGCCTGTGGAGGTGTTGCTGGTTTCCATGGTTTTGCCGGACTGGCTTTAGTCGGACGCTCCCATGTAAAGGTGACATTCTGGCCAACCGTAATTTTTTCTGCTATTAAAATGAGATAACGTTGTGGCTGCTTCAATACGACAGTTGTATTATCCTGTAAGTTAATTTCGGTAGCAACCCAGTAAGCTGTATCAATATTAATTTGGGATGTGACGCTTGCACTAGAAGCAGCATAAAAAGTTTGAGATGGAATTGGCACTGCCTGTAAAACGGATGCCTGCCCGCCAAAAGGCTGCAGAACTGAATTCTTCGTTGTCCCTGTATTTACTGCTTTATAGGCAGATTGAAAGTAGGTCGTAGTGGCTATTATGTTTGAGCTTGGCTTTGTAACTCCAGGCTGTGGGATTAAATTTCCGGACAAACTGAGCGTTCCAAGAGATGAGAGAGAGGTGATTCCAACTGATTCTAGCACCGCCTTATGATATTGCATGCGGTCCTGACTACTTGCTAATGAGGCAATAGACTTCGAATTGACCGAAAGTGTGGCAAGGGAAACAGGGTTTAACACATTACCTAACGTTATGGACATTTAGCTCCTCCTTCATATAATAACTTTACAAATATGTAAAATTATTCTAAAAGACTTACTTTAACAGAATACATTCGTTAGTACCTTCATTGTAGAGACCATAGTCCTATTCGTTCGACAACATCCAAAACAAGTAATGATAAAAGTCGTCATTTTCATATTTTCAGAATAATCCAAACTATTAGAACAAAAGAAAAAATGCTAAACTCAGAATAAGTAGAGTTTAGCGTTTTTCGCATTATGTATTTAGTTGTGTTTTTTTAAATACAGGTAGATAAACTCAGTGTTTATTATTTTTCAAATTAAAAATTGCTGATATATGTATATGCAGCGTTTTCGATTACCAATCACGATTGGAAATATTGGAATTAAACTTGGGAAATGGTCGCTTGGAAAGTGACATTTCAGGCACCGAGTAATGGCTGATCAAAAGCGAATAAAGCTTCATTGATTTCATGAATATTGTAGTTAGCTTGTTGAATAAAGAACTCAATAATCACATCAAATTTACTGCTGTGTGATAAGGTATAACCGGCTGCCTCCAGCAGCTCATTCGTTTCTTCTAAACTTAATTGCAAAGCAATGGCAAAAGCCACGGCTGTTTTCTTTTTCGGGGCATAATCGTCTTCATTTCGAATTTTGGAGAATAAACGACGGTCAATATTCGCTCGCTTATACGTCTCAACGTCAGTCATTTCTTTTTCATCAATGAAACGAAGCAGCCGCTCGGAAAAAGATTCATCGAGTTGGTCCAACAGGTTGACTAAGGATTCGTTTTTTACTTCATATCGATCCTCTTGCAGTATTTCATCTTCAGGCAATGGAGCCATTACATAGCGTTCATCTCTTATAAGGCGTTGAAAAGTAGTTTCTAGTTCTTCGACATAATGCTCGTCTATGTATTGATGGATGGAGGAAAATAACTTCTTGCTTACACCGAAAGAGGATTTATCAAATACAACGAGATAAACGAACATGTCGTGATGCAATAAAAATGAACTAATGGTGGAAATGGCAATTTGTAAGGCTTCTTCTTTTGGATATCCATAGATGCCGGTCGAAATCAATGGAAAAGCGATCGATTCACAGTGATGCTTTTTTGCTAGTTCCATAGAGTTACGATATGATGCCTGTAATTGTGTTGCTTCTTGATTTCCCCCTCCCAGCCATATAGGACCAGGTGTATGGATGATAAATTTAGCATCCAAGTTAAATCCTTCGGTGATCACTGCTTCTCCAACCTTGCTCCCACCGATTTGATCACAGGCTTCTTGTAACTCCATCGCACCCGCTGCGCGAAAGATAGCCCCACATACTCCGCCACCCATTTTCAAAGCGGTATTGGCAGCATTCACAATCGCATCTACCTTCATTTTTGTAATATCATGACGAACTATTTCTAATGGCATTCATATTCCCCTCCCTTAAAAAGGATCTCTATTTTGTAAGTCTCATGATATGTAGCAGTTTCTTTAACGATTAGTATTTTCTAAAGGTAATTTTTATTGCTCAATGTGTTACAAGACTAATTAAACCATAACCAGGAAGATAGTCACACTTATAATTTGGTGAATGTTTTCTGACCGGATTGTAAGAATTGTTTCAGTTTAATAAGGTAAACCTGATTCTTATCTTTTTATATAGAAGGTAATTCAATACTTGTATCAACTTCGTGCTTCGTTAGATGAAGAAATCATTCCAAACCGCTTAAGTCATGACACTTTGATACAACGACGATCATAATAAAAGACACCCGACCAATATTGTTAGAGCCTTTCGATTAAACGTGTCAAACTCAAAGAAGCGTGCTAATTCAATATAATGCTAAAGCCTTTTAATTTCTTCTAATGCACGTGTTGCAATCATCGTCTACACAAAACCACTCCAGCCTTTTGGAAAAAGACTGCATTTTCACACAATTGTTTAGGTAACAAAAGAAAAGCCTTTTCTCGATTTATATAAACCGAAAAAAGGCTTTATTGTGGTGCAGTACACTAAATGTCCTGCTCCGATTCGTTTCTAATGCTTGGCTCCTACCAGCGGTGTGCCTTCGCATTGCTCCTTAAGATGATAGCACTTTGCGTCAATTGAGTCTCTCCGTTTACCTGCGATCTGGCAAACTTCGGTCTCGTGTTATTGTGGCAAATTCGCTCTGAGCGAGAATCTAAATGATCTTTGTAGCTCATCCAAAATCACCTCATCGTAGGATACTTGAAACGGATATCCTCTAGGGATATCATTTATATCATTTGTAAAACTACCCAAAATTATAAACAAATTGCTTTTTTAAATATATCTTTTCCTACTGATATTGATGCGATTGGTTTTGTACTATGAATAATAAACAGGTTTTGGCAGTGGTTAAGTTACTTTTAGCCGTTCTGCCATGTTGTTTGGATATGATCAAGGCTATTTGGTTACCAACGTTTGTTGTTAACAAGAAAAATAGAGTAGTCTTTTACAAAAGTCTACGCCTCTACGTTTCAGTCTCCACTTTAATTTACTAATGGCGACAGATTGATTTAGAACTTCGGAATCTCATACAGTTCTTAAAGTAAGTGAAAACGTTCACAAAAATATCTGGTAATCGCTTACATTATCGTATATAATTATATTAAAATTACAACTTGAGAGGTGAAGAAGCATGAAAGAATATATTTTTCTTCTAGAAGAACCGGTTGGTACTAGAGAAATTAAGATTTTAGCATCAGGAATGATGGATGCCTTCAAAAAAGCAAAGGAATTCCGAAAAAACATTGTCCAAGATACTAAAATAAAGGTGGATATGATTTTAAAAGGCGTAAGATACACGGATTAACCTTAGATCAAATTTATGTTGAAAGGAAAATCCTACCCTTTATGTTCTTATTAAGATTACTAGTAAATAAATAAAGGAGAACACATTCGTTGGATACTCGAAATGTGTTCTCCTTTCATTTTATATTTTTTGGATATCGGTCGTTGGACTTTAATGTGTATTCTAGTAACCTATGATTCCCAAATATCGGACCTATTCTCAGTTCATGTCCTACCCTTTTTCTATACCAAATTGTTCGAAGAAAAAACACTAAACTCCATATTAAAAAAGAGTTTGTGTTTTTAGCTTTCACGTCTATGTAATAGCCCACACAATTTCACTAGTTATGAATGCTGCGTTCCAGCCTTGACCCGTTCCTAGTTTCCTCTTTGGACTATGACTCCGCAGGTAAGACTCGAACCTACGACCGATCGGTTAACAGCCGATAGCTCAAGCACTGAGCTACTGCGGGTTAATAAAATGTGTTCCCTAAACTAAGTCATATTTCAACCATGTCCCCGCCTCAGCAAGTAAGGATTTTTTCCTTCTGTCATTACACTGTGGTCCATAATCCATTCAACATATGCCGGTAGGAAAGAGCTGCAGGCGGGACTGGTGGTGGAGGAATAAATGGAACTACTATTGGTCTATGCCAAGGATGGTAGTGATGCAAAATAATGTAGTAATACATTAATATCCTCCTTCATTTATAGTCAATGTAGTCTATGAGCTTTCACCTAAATAGGATTGGATGGAAGCCTAACTTTATTATTTAATACTAATACTCATGAAAATTGGCTTAAATATTTTTCTTAGGAACCTTTGTTATTTAACATTTTACACAACTAACAACGCAGTTTCTGCCAGAGCGTAATTCAGTATGGCTAGAAGTGTAAATTTTTTTTGAATGACAATTCAATTACTACATATGAATGAATTAGCCACTTCATTTTTAAGGAGGTAATCCTTTGAAGTATTCTCATCAACCCGAAGTAAAACCCTACCTAATCACAAAATCGTTATTCCCTGAAAATCAGGAAACACCCATTGATCATTTAATTGGAGATATTGTAGGCAAGGAATTATTTTATAGAAGAAATCATTTTTCTTACCCACTCTTTACTTCATCCTTATATTTTCTCCCAATTGAAGGATTGGTGCATAACCCAAAAATATTTACTTTACAGGAAATTTACTCATTGCCATCGATCACGATGAAGGTTGTTTTAGAATGCGCAGGAAATAAGCGTAAGTTTTTTAACCCAAAAGTATTTGGTGAACAATGGGGCAAGGGAGCAATTAGTCAAGGATTATGGAAAGGCGTTTCGATTAGAACATTATTACAGAACACTGGATTGATGGATTCTGCTAAAGAACTAGTTTTTGAAAGTTATGATTATGGAGAAAGACCAGGTACGAATGGACTTTTCAGTTTTTCAAGAAGTTTACCCCTTGAAAAAGCCCTTGATCCTGAAACGATTATTGCTTATGAATATAATCATCAACCGATCCCCTATAAGCACGGTTTTCCCTTGAGATTAATTGTTCCAAGTTGGTATGCAATGGCCTCTGTAAAATGGCTTAAAAAAATTACTGTCATTGACAAGGAATTTACAGGTCCCTTTCAAGCCATTGATTATGTTTACTATCCAAACAAAGAAGACGATAATGGAAAATGGCACGTCACTACAATAAATGTGAACTCCACCATACAATATCCATTAGATATGCAAATATTGCATAAAGGGATTTATGAAATTTATGGCATTGCATGGACTGGAAAAGGGAATATAACAAAAGTCGAAATTAGTTCAGATGGTGGTCAATCATGGGATTTGTGTCAACTCGATACTACTTCCAAAAAAAATGCATGGATTCCCTGGACATATAAATGGGACGCACAAAAAAAAGGTGAATACATGATTAAATCAAAAGCAACTGATTCTGATGGAAATGTTCAACCTTTGAATCCAAAATGGAACAGAAAAGGTTATGGTTATAACGCCATTGACAGTATTTGCGTGAAAGTGGAATAAAACGAATTATCTAAATTTCCTCTATCCATACCAGGACAATTGAATGAGCAACAAATAGACAATCTCCTTTCGAAAGTTATTTAAACTTCATTTTATATTCAGCTTGGAATGTTTCTCCTGCTTCAAGCTTATTCACTCCCATCTTCTCCTTCATGTTCCCAGATGTATGATACGTATCGGCAATACCGTACCAAGGCTCTAGGCAAACAAATGGCGCTATAGTGCCAGTAGTGTCCATATATTTCGACCAAATTCCAACAAACGGGAATTTTTCGAACCATACTTCTATTCCATGACCTGATTTAGTAGATTCCAGTGTAATTTGATCGATATTGCTGTAGACAAGAGCATCCTGTGCAAATAAAGTGTGTTTGAGTTGAATCGTTGAAATATCATTGACAGTTCCTCTCTCATGGATAAGAGAATCCTTTAGCTCATATTCCATTACATTTTTATTTGCTGCAGGAGTAAAGTTTAAACTGTAGTCCTCAATGGTTTCATTTTCTACAAGCGGAATCTTAAATGCAGGATGAGCCCCCATTGAAAAATACATTTCTTCCTTGTTTTCATTCACTATTTCCCACCGAATAATTAGGGAGTCCTCTTTGAGTAAATAACGAATAATCGCTTTAAATTCGTAAGGATAAACATGACTGAAGCGGCCAGCAGACTCAAACACAAACGAAACGGTTGTTGCAGTCTGCTCTTCTACATCGAATACAACGTCACGCAAAAAGCCATGCTGTGACATCTTGTAGGTATGATCATCCAGTTGATATCGATCTTCCTTTAACCGTCCAACAATCGGAAATAAGACCGGAGAGACTCGTCCCCAGTAGGCGTTATCCCCTGTCCACATATAGTCTAGCCCATTTTTCTTATGCTTCACTTCACGTACCTCTGCACCGTTTCTTACTATACCTACCTTTAGCCAATCATTTTCAATTACAAGCATCCTATTTCCCTCAACTCTCATGTTTAAGATGAATCATGGTGTAAAATTACCCTTCCTAATACCAAGGACAAATCTCAAAAAAATGCCTTGTAGAATTCTATAAAAAAGTATGACGACTTTTGTTTCTGAGGAATGTATTAAATTAAATTTTAAAATGACCTTTGGAGAAATGAACCTGAGAATACCAAACATAATTGGAAACATTGGAATGAAACTACTAAGGATTTATCTTAGGATCCTTGATATAGTATGTGTTGTCGCCTCTGAACGAATTCATAAACTTGAAATGGTGAGTAGTCGCGGGTCCTTTACAGGAGCTGAGGAAAGTCCAGGCTCGCACAGTGCTGAGATGCCTGTAGTGTTCGTGCCATCTGCAAAGGTGGGCAGCCGATTAAACGTTTCGGCTGACGGCGGTGAAATCATGTTAAGTCCTTCCGGATAGGCTGAGAATAACCTGAAAGTGCCACAGTGACGAGCTTTTCTGGAAACGGAAAAGGTGGAACGGGTAAACCCCACGAGCGAGCAACCCAAATTAAGGTAGGGGCATCATCCTGCGGGAAATGAACCTAAACGGATGGATTGGCCATTGGCCGATAGTTAGATGACTACACTTCTAGTACGAGGCTTGCTGCCGATTGGAGTACGGAAGAACAGAACCTGGCTTACATCCATTTCATGAGCAAGTTATCGTTCAAAGCTACAAATGATTGCGGGTTGGACGCGCAAATATGGCTTATAAATCAATCGTCCAAGTTCTATATCCCCGCACAAAATACATAAAATTTCGTCCCATTCGGATCGCTTTTCGTATTTTCATCCATTTTTTTCACCCCCATCCTCATTTTTTATTCACTGTTTTGTGTGGTATTAAAGAAATCAGCCTGATCCTTTTTGTTTTCCTTTACCTTATTATTGTTTTTACCCATTTTTCCATCTGACTCATAACTTAAATTCTCCGAACCTTTTTCATTCTTTTCCATAACTTCACCCTTTCAAAACTAGTTTGTCCCTCTACGTTTTTTTATATTAGGATTTTTTCTAGCCGCCACTGTATTGGCGAGTTTTCTTTATTAGGTATACTTCGTAATGTAATCCGCATCTCCCAGCATGGCGCCAGCAATCGTCAGAAAATCTTCCCGCCCAATCTCAAAATGACCATAGCGGAAGGAATACCCCCAATTTCGATTCCCACGCGTGAAGCTAAGCTTCTCCAATAAATCGGCAATCTTTACTTCCTGACATGGTATATATCGGATATTTCGGCGGAAAGGCACAAAGGATTCGGACATCTGATATTCGTATACTCTTTCATCAGCAACCTGTCCAATGGAGGTGAATGCTTGGAGAGCCTCCCCCTTTGCCAAATCCGTTCGTGGAGAGTAGTATATCAGCCAATCGTTAGGACTCATACGCTTTAAAGGTCCTGATTTGCCATGGCAGAGCTGGGCAAATCCACCTAAAACCCCCAGCTTCACATGTGATGCGGATACGACGCCAATCCAGTAGCGGCTTTGCTCACCTAATAATCTTGTCACGTCCCTCTTCATCATTTAAACGTTCCTTTCTAAATCTTTTTTCAAACGGTCCAACTGAAGAAGATGATGACGAAAGTGCATTTCAATAAGTAAAAACCACTCTTTCGCATGTAGCGCACCGAATCTCGGATGGGAGACTGTATTCTGTTTAGGTGCCTTTTCAAGTTTTGGCTCCGTTTCTTCCATTCGATGGATGACGGTGTTCAAACCTTGGATCAGTTGTTCTTTGCTTTCTGGTTGCTCAGGTGTATATTGTGGGGAATGCGGAACTTTAATACGTATGGGAGGGAATCCATTCTGTTCAAATATCGCTGCACCTTCCCTTGTTTTTTCCGTTGGAGAGACCATAGCATTCTTGCCCTGCATAATGCAATGTTCAATATTGCGAAGATGCATATAAAGAGCCGAGTTAATCAGATGCTGATACATTTGTCCAATCGACCACTCGTCCTCACTCGGCTGTCTCTTTAACTGCTCCATACTGAAATTATCCAATTCACCAAGATAATGAAACGCTAAGACTTTAAACCGTTGTAATGCTTCCATTGTATTCATATCCTTCAAACAACTCCTTTATCCTAATTTAATCTGACTATAACAAAACGCTACTGACAACAGTATGTCAGTAGCGTTTCAACATTTTTTCGGCTTCTTCACGAATCCGAATTCGGAAAAATTCAGGTTCCAACACAACGACATCTGCACCCCAGCCAAGTACCCAATGCAGTAGCTCGTCAGGCTGACGAACGCGAAAGTTTGCAAGCAAACGATTCTCATGCTCCTCTATAGCTTCCAAGTAAAAGTTGTTTGATTCCTTCACTTTATCTGCTATGTCAGGGTTGATCTGAATGATTACACGAACATTTCGATCATCCGGTGGCTTGTAATCGTTCAATTTAAAATCGCTTGGCACCTTGAATCGGTCTTCAAGAATCGTAAGCCCGGTCATTCTTGACAACCGGAAATGACGAATTTCCTCACGCAGATCACACTGTGCAATAAGTATCCATGATCCTTTAACAAGCACAAGTCCATAAGGAGCCACAACACGAAAGCTATGTCGATTCCCATCCGCTTCGGGTATTCTTTTCAAATAATGGAAGCTTATTTTCCGCTCCCCCAATATCGCTCCACGGACTGATACGATGTATTCTTTCTCTTTTACCCACGTAACATCTTCACCAGAAGAAAGCAACCGTATCGTCTTACGCACCCGAGATGTTTCTCTGCGAACACTTTCAGGTAAGATAGCCTCAATTTTCCCGCGAGAGCTTTGAGCCCCAATGCCATAGTCAACATCAAATCTTTGTTCGATAAAGTCCGTTCCTATGATCAATGTCACGGCTTCTTCCACCGTGAAACTAATCGGTGGCAGGAAATATCCCTCCATCAAGGAATATCCCAATCCGGGGGCTCCTATCACTGGTACACCCGCCTCACTAAGAGCCTGAATATCTCGATAGATGGTCCTCACACTTGTCTCAAATGTAGATGCCAAATCCTCAGCTCGTAAAACCTCTTTGCGTTGCAACTCAAGCACTATGGCTAACAATCGATCTGTCTTGTTCATACAACTATATCTCCCCGCGAAACTAAATAATGTTTTTGGAAAAGTCCATTTTTTCAGTAAACTCATCGATTTTTTCCACTTTTTATTATCCTTGATGTTTTGTCAGAGGATTCCCATTTAAAAGACTACTATAAGTAGTCCAACCTTATGTAACTAACGCATCAGTTACTTTAAGTACATATTTTCACAAACTACCCGTTATTATGGCATTTATCTGGTAAACCACCAAATGATAAATACCAATGCTTGCAAATTTTTCTTTTTCTTTTTGTTCATTAAGAATCCCTCTAATCCAAAATATCACTATGTTATAACAGCTTACTTCACTATCGTACCCGTTACTTGAATAAGAATCTATTTGTTATTTTCCCCTAAAACCTTTAGTTCTCTTTTTATTTCTTTCAGTTCAGACCTTAAAGCCTTAACTTGCTTTGAATTATCAATGCCAAAACTAACAGCATATACAATGATAAGAAATAGACCAACTAATCCTACTAAGCCGTAAATTATCCCCATTACCTTCTCACCCCAAAAATAAATTCACTATTTCAACATTACCATAATTCGGTAAGTGTTTGATTTTTATTTTTTCTTTTTAAATTATCCTGCCGTTAACACAATAAAAAAGCCGCCTGAATTGGCAGATGGATCTTAAATTATTACACCCGATAGTTGAATAGGTTCTGATTGGGTCAGCTCCTTTGTGTTATACAACTAACGCAAGAAAATATTTAATTGTTTGGTTATTCTGATAAAGATCAAAAGGTAAGAAAAGAATAATTGTGACGTTATGTGGCATATAAATAATCTGGTTGACCTAACTATAAAGAACAAGAAACCCAAATCAGTAATATTTGCACGTTAGAAGAAAAATACACAAGTGTTACCGATATAGGTCAATATGTTTATTTCTGAAAAATCATTGTTAAAAAGGAGATGAGTGAATGAGGTTGAATCATTTAAATCTATGTGTTGATGNNCATATTTTGATTTTCAATTTTTGGAACAAAAAGGAAAAGCTCTTGTAGTGATGAGTGATGAGAATGGATTTATTCTCGTGTTAAGTGATCCAAAAGCATTTAAGGGGAAACAAGATATTAGATATCCTGAAGCTTTTCATATTGGTTTTTTGGTGGAAACTTCAAGTGAGGTTGATCAAGCATATGAACGTTTAGTAGCTGGGGGCATTGAAATAGACAAGGAACCTTATACAATGAGAGGTAGTAGTTATGGTTTTTATTTCACAGTATTTAATGG
>NZ_JBALOS010000272.1:0-10239 GCF_036962765.1 Neobacillus drentensis | reverse complement strand
GTCTCGTGCCTTCCGCTCCAATTAACATTGTGAGCAATATCAACAATGAGCTTTAACATATCATTTGTTTAATAAACATAATAATTCCTTTTAGAGGCAGTAAAATCGCGTACAAATAACAAATTAATAAATGCATTAGAAATTTTATTTCTTATTTTAACGAAGAACTCTGTAGTATTTCATAAAATAATTTCCTAATGGTTACATTATTAATAAAACTAGGGAGGGTTAGCATGACGACTTCAAGTCAAGCACCTATTACATCATCAGAATTAGCTAATTTGTGGATTGCTTTTCAAGAAAAAACCATGATACTTAGAGTATTGGAACATTTTATAGAGCACTCAGATCATGATGGAAAACAACTGTTACAGTCTCATTATAATGGTACTGCCAAAAACATTGAGATGATTACAAGTATTTTTCAACAAGAAGGGGCCGTAGTTCCGATTGGTTTTACTGAAAGCGATGTAAATAAAAGCGTTCCTAAGTTATTTGATTTCATGTACGATATTATGTATTTACATTTGATGACTAAATTGGAAATGAGCCTTTATGCACTTTTCACTGGCATGTCCTATCGAAAGGATATTGAAGATTTTTTTATAAAGATGACCGCTGAATCCCAATTGATGAACAGCCAATCAACTCAATTCCTTTTAGATAAAGGGGTTCTCGTTCGTCCACCTTATGTATCAATGCCAAAACAGGTTAATTTTGTTCAGGATAAAAATTATATGGATGGTTTTACTTGGTTTAGCGAAACTAGATCGCTGAATACAGTTGAAGCATCTCTTATCCATCATGCGATTGAAACTAACCTCGTAGGTATGCAATTAATGATTGGATTCGCTCAAGTTGCAGCAGATAAAGAGGTTCAAAACTATCTGATCAAAGGAATGGAATTGTCAAAGAAAATCGAAATAGATTTAGGTGAATTTTTACGCCATAGTTATGTTGAGCCCCCAGCTACTCATGCTGGTAAAGCAACAACGTCAAAAATTTCGCCATTTTCTGACAAATTAATGATGTACAATACCAGTTTGTTAGCTTCATTTGGGCTTGGAAGTAATGCACTAGGCGGTGGATTCAGTTTACGAAGTGACTTGCCGGCAAAAATGGCTTTTCTTGCAAAAGATATTTTCACTTTTGCTCAAGATGGGGGAAAGCTTATGATCAAAAACGGCTGGATGGAAGAACCACCACAGATTGAGGATCGAAATCAATTAACTAAATAGTTTTTTATAGAACAGCAAAACTAACCTTATAAAAGGCTAGTTTTCTCTATTTAGAGTGCATTTTTTACATTTTCCGTCTCCAAGGGATTTCAGAATTAGAAGAATCATTCGCCTACCCCTATTTCACTTATATTTCAAGTAAATTAATTTTAACCAAAGGTAAATTTAAAAGTTAAAACAACTCCATAATTTTAAGGGAAATAAAGGAGGAAAAACACAAAAATAACCGTTGAGAAATAATCTTCTCAACGGTGAAAACATTCAAATTTATATATCAAAAAGTAACAATTCTTTAAAAAAGAACCTTCCAAAAAAAGTGATTTAGTCTTGAGTGATGCTTATTTTTGACGCTGCTAATTCGGCTCGTTTCCTTGCCTCTTCGACAGACTCTCCTGTACCTAAGACAACTGCCATCCGACGACCCACTTTTGTTTCCGGTTTACCAAAAATCCTTACCTGAGTGTTAGAGATAGACAAGCTGTCTGCAATTCCAGCAATTTGGTATCCCTTACTTTCTTGCCACGCTTTAATCGTACGACTTGCACCAGGTGTTAACAGCTGAACTCCTTGAATGGGATAACCCAAAATGGCCCTTATGTGCAAGGCAAACTCGGAAAGATCTTGTGTAGCCATCGTGACCATCCCAGTATCATGTGGTCGTGGTGAAACCTCGCTAAAATAAACACCCTTTGCCGAAAGAAATAACTCAACGCCAAAAAGTCCGTATCCACCTAGTGCATCCGTGATTTTTTTAGCGATGTCCTGCGCTTCAAAAATTTGTTCCTCTGACATATCATGTGGCTGCCAGGATTCAATGTAGTCACCATCTTTTTGTATATGACCAATCGGGGCACAATATGTTGTTCCAGAGACAGATCGGATTGTTAACAGCGTGATTTCGGAATCAAAGTGAATAAATTCTTCCACGATCACTCGAGTTTTTTTGCCTCTACCACCTGAAATAGCTTCATTCCACGACTTTTCTACATCTGTAATTGAACGACAGACGGTTTGCCCTTTTCCAGATGAACTCATAATCGGTTTAATTACACATGGAATACCGATTTCTTGTACGGCGCTCTTTAATTCCTCCAGCGTGTCTGCAAATGCGTATTTCGCTGTAGGAATCCCCAGTTCTTCACTTGCCAATCTTCGGATTCCTTCTCTATCCATAGTGAGGTTAACTGCTTTGGCAGTTGGTACAATACAGAAACCTTCGTTCTCAAGGTCAATTAATGTCTCCGTTGCGATTGCCTCAATTTCAGGAACAACCAAATCTGGCTTTTCTAACTCTATCACTTTTCGGAGTTCAGCTCCATCGAGCATGTCGACCACAAAAGAATGATGTGCTACCTGCATGGCAGGGGCATTTTCATAACGGTCTACAGCAATGGTCACCATTCCCAGTCGCTGGGCCTCGATAATCGTCTCTTTTCCCAGTTCACCTGAACCTAGTAACATCACTTTTTTAGGTTTGTTAGAATTTGAGGTTTCAAGCATTTGTCCCACTCCTCATTGTTTGCTTTTTAAATATAATAACGTATAATTTGTAGAAATACTACTAGTAAAATCAATTTAAACACGAACATTTTTTATTTTTTAATAAAAATTATTCGTTAATTATCAAATACCTATTCTGCAAGGAATTATACTATAGACCAGAAAAAAGAGACCTGATTCCCAAATCAGGTCTTCTTTCCTACTGTAAATTTATTTAGGTAAAAAGGTTTTTCCCATCAAATAATGGTCCACTTGATGAGCTACCTGCCGTCCCTCGTTGATCGCCCAGACGATTAGGCTTTGCCCTCTTCTTGCATCACCTGCTGCAAATACACCTTCTATGTTTGTTCTGTAATCACCGTAAGCTGCTTCAATCTTTTGATTAGATGCTTTTACACCAAATTGGCTCAAAAGCGGCTGCTCAGTGCCCTCAAATCCGATCGCAATAAACACAAATTGAGCAGGCCAAACTTTTTCCGTACCTGGAATCTCTTTAAAATAAAATCGACCTTCATCGTCTCTTATTTTTTCCATTTGGATGGTGTGAAGCTCTTTCAAATTGCCACTTTCATCCGTAACGATTTTCTTCGTTTGAATAGAATACTGACGAGGATCATCACCAAACTTTGCTTCTGCCTCTTTATAAGCATAATCCATTGTAAAAACATTTGGAAAGGCAGGCCACATATTTTCTGAGGTACGCATCTCAGGTAACTGTGGATGTTTGCCAAACTGAACGACACTCCGGCAGTTTTGACGAAGGGCTGTTGCCACACAATCTGCTCCCGTGTCGCCTCCGCCAATGACAATAACGTCATTGCCTTCTACATTAATAAACTGGCCATCTTCAAAGTTTGAATCCAATAAGCTCTTTGTGGATTTGGTCAGGTATTCCATTGCGAAATAAATCCCTTTTGCCTCGCGCCCTTCAATCACTAGGTCCCGCTGTTTTTGAGCGCCTGTACATAGAATTACCGCATCGAATTGCGCCTGTAATTCTTCAGTTGAAATATCTTTTCCAACCTCAGTATTGGTGACAAAATCAATACCTTCTTGACGCAACAAGCTAATTCGGCGTTCCACAACTTCTTTACCAAGTTTCATATTGGGAATCCCATACATAAGTAATCCGCCTGGACGATCTGAACGTTCGAATACGGTTACCGAGTGCCCTGCCTGGTTTAGTTGATCAGCGCTTGCCAATCCAGCTGGACCTGAACCAATAATCGCCACCTTTTTCCCAGTTCTGCGTGCGGGAATTCGAGGGGCAATCCAACCATTTTCAAAACCTTTATCTATAATGGCCTGCTCAATATTTTTAATCGTTACCGCTGGATCCGTAATAGCTAACGTACACGAACCTTCACAAGGGGCCGGACAAACCCGGCCGGTAAACTCAGGAAAATTATTCGTTTTAAGCAAACGACCCAAGGCTTCTTTCCACCTGCCGCGATAAACTAAATCGTTCCATTCCGGAATGAGATTATGAATTGGGCAGCCTGATGTGGCTCCTTGAATTTCCATTCCGATATGGCAGAAAGGAGTGGCACAATCCATGCACCGCGCTCCCTGTCTGCTTAACGTTTCATCTGAGAAAGGAACCGAATACTCATTCCAGTCGCCTAAACGCGTAAGGGCATTCCGTTCTTTACCTTTTTCTCGATAGTAATCCATAAATCCAGTTGTTTTACCCATCTTCCTCTCCCTTTCTTAGCGTATTACAGCTTCTGGTTGCTTGGGTGTATTTTTTTGATTGGAAGAATTAGCTAAAAACGCACTCATAATGGCTTCTTCCTCTGTCAAACCTTCATCTTTTTGTTTTTGGATTTGATCCAACATGCGTTTATAGTCCTTCGGAATGACTTTGACAAATTTTCTGACATGATTTTGCCAGTCTTCTAAGATACAACTTGCTTTCACGCTGTTGGTATAATAAAAATGATTGTGAATCAGTTGCTTAAGCTCGTGTTCATCGTTTTTAGTTAAGAACTCAATTTCAATCATCTCTTGGTTACATAAGTTCTTAAAGGCATCTTGATCATCAGCTAGTACGAATGCAATTCCACCTGACATACCGGCAGCAAAGTTTTTGCCTACATCACCTAAAATAACGACACGTCCGCCTGTCATATATTCACAGCCATGGTCGCCTATACCTTCAACTACCACGTTTACACCGCTATTTCGGACCGCAAATCGTTCACCAGCACGACCATTTATATACGCTTCACCACTTGTTGCACCATATAAGGCAACATTCCCGGCGATTACATTTTCACATGCTGCCATTTTTGTTACTTCGTCGGCTTTCACAATCAATTTACCCCCCGATAAACCTTTACCAAGAAAATCATTTACATCACCAGTAATGTTAAGTGTTACACCGTTCGGAACAAAAGCACCAAAACTTTGGCCTGCGGAACCTGTAAACCTAAGGGTAATAGTATCTTCAGGAAGTCCAGCCTCCCCATAACGCTTCGATACTTCACTTCCAACGATCGTCCCAACAACACGGTTAACGTTCGTAATCGGAAAGCTAACATCCACTGGAATTTGATCTTGTAATGCTTGTTGCACAGTCGGCAAGATTTGTTGCATATCCAGCGAGTCATCAATTTTATGATTTTGTGGATTCTTAAACGTTCGAACTCCATTAGGTTGATGCAGTAATGGAGTTAAGTCCAGATCCTTTGCTTTCCAGTGTGCCTTTGCACGGTCACTCATTTTCAAAACATCCGAACGGCCAACCATTTCGTCAACTGACCTAAATCCAAGATCTGCCATTAGTTCCCGAACTTCTTGGGCAACAAAACGCATATAGTTGACAATGTAATCAGCTTCTCCTGAGAACTTTCTACGAAGCTCTGGATTTTGTGTTGCGATTCCAACCGGGCAAGTATCTAAATGACAAACGCGCATCATGACACATCCGAGCACGACGAGCGGTGCGGTCGCAAACCCAAACTCTTCGGCCCCAAATAATGCTGCCATTACAACATCTTTTCCAGTCATTAATTTACCATCTGTTTCGAGAACTACACGATCACGCAAACCATTAAGCATTAACGTTTGGTGAGCTTCGGCAAGTCCAAGCTCCCATGGTAATCCCGTATGCTGGATACTTGTTTTTGGAGAAGCTCCGGTACCGCCATCGTAACCACTGATGACAATGACATCTGCTGCACCTTTTGCCACACCGGCAGCAATGGTTCCAACGCCGCCTTTGGATACAAGCTTAACGCTGATACGAGCATCCCGATTGGCGTTTTTCAAATCGTGAATCAGTTGAGCCAAATCTTCAATCGAGTAAATATCATGGTGCGGTGGTGGTGAAATCAGCCCGACTCCTGGTGTAGACCCACGAACATCGGCAACCCATGGATAAACCTTATTGCCAGGGAGCTGTCCGCCTTCCCCAGGCTTTGCCCCTTGTGCCATCTTAATTTGCAGTTCATCAGCATTGATAAGATAATGACTTTTCACCCCGAAACGACCTGAAGCAATTTGCTTCACTGCACTTCGGCGGTTTTCGCCATTTTCATCCACGATATAGCGGCTTGAATCTTCTCCGCCTTCACCTGAGTTGCTTTTTCCCCCTAAGCGATTCATCGCAATCGCTAATGTTTCATGGGCTTCCTTACTGATTGAACCAAACGACATTGCCCCTGTTTTGAAACGGCGGACAATGGAATCAACTGGTTCTACCTCGTCTATTGATAAAGACTGTCTAGTTTCATCGAATGAGAACAAATTGCGTAAGAATCCAATTCTTTCTTCATTTGCTAATTTGGAATACTTTTTAAATAATTTATAATCGCCATTTCGGCAAGCCCATTGCAATGTATGAATGGTTCCAGGGTTAAACGCGTGATGTTCACCTGTTTTTCTCCACTGGAAGTTACTTCCTGAATCTAATGTTTGATCATAAGAATCTCCATAAGCCTCTGTATGAAGCATTTTTGCTTCTTTGGCAATCGTATCTAAACCGATACCTCCAAGCTGTGATACTGTTCCAGTAAAATAACGATTGATGACTTCCCCGCTAATTCCAACTGCTTCAAAAATTTGTGCACCGCGATAGCTTTGGACGGTTGAAATCCCCATTTTGGACATGACTTTTACAACGCCTTCAGTCATACCTTTTACATACTTGCTTACCGCTTCTTCATAGGTGAACGGTAAACTTCCATCTAAAATAGCCTGCATATAGGTTGCGAAAGCAAGATATGGATTAATCGCATCAACACCATAGCCAATTAAGGAGGATAAATGATGAACTTCACGCACTTCTCCAGATTCAATAATGATACTTACTTTCGTTCTGCTCCCCTCACGAATCAGATGCTGGTGAAGGGCACTTACTGCCAATAAAGAAGGAATCGCAGCTTCTTGCTTATTCATTTTACGGTCCGATAAGATTAGCAAACTTATATCTTCAGAAATAGCGGAATCCGCCGCTTGGCATAACCTTACTAGACTGCCTTCTAGATCTTCAGTGAACAGGATGTCAATTACTTTACTTTTAAAATCGACTGAATTTAAAGATTTCAGTTGCTCTAATTGAGCATTTGTAATCACCGGTGTATCAAGCTGGATCCGGCGGCAGTTTAATAAAGAAGGATGTAATATATTCCCTTCCGCCCCTAATAACGTCATCGTAGAAGTGACAATTTCTTCACGAAGAGAGTCAATTGGTGGATTCGTTACTTGAGCAAATAATTGCTTAAAGTAGTTAAACAATGATTGCGAACGGTCAGATAACACCGCTAAAGGCATGTCATTCCCCATTGCTCCTACTGGGTCTTTTCCTTCATTTACGACAGGAACTAAATATTTTGAGATATCTTCGTACGTGTATCCAAATGCTTTCTGACGAACTAGTAAATCCGTTAGAACCTCATATTTGTTTTGGCTATCTTCTTTTAATCGAACAAGCTGTTCATCGAGCCATTGTTGATACGGAAGTGCTTCAGCCATCTCTGTTTTTACTTCTTCATCAGAAATAATTCTTCCCTCTTCAAAATCAATCAATAGCATTTTCCCTGGGCTTAAACGTTCTTTATATAATACTTTTTCCGGTTCGACATCGATGACGCCAACCTCTGATGAAAAAATAATATAATCATCATCCGTAACGTAATAACGAGCCGGACGAAGGCCGTTCCGATCTAAAATAGCTCCAATTTGTTTACCGTCCGTAAAGGAAATAGCCGTTGGACCATCCCAAGGTTCCATTAAGCAACTATGATACTCGTAGAACGCTCTCTTTTCTCTTGTCATATGGGGATTTTCTGACCACGGCTCAGGAATCAGCATCATTGCTGCATGAGCAGGTTTCCGGCCCGCCAGTACCAAGAATTCAAGTGCGTTATCTAAAATCGACGAGTCACTTCCATCGGTATCTAAGATTGGCAGCACCTTTTGCAGGTCGTCTCCGAATGCTTCTGACACAAATTGCTTTTCACGTGCCTTCATCCATTGGACATTGCCCCTAAGTGTATTAATTTCTCCATTATGGATTAGGTAACGGTTAGGATGAGCCCGCTCCCAGCTTGGGAACGTATTTGTACTAAAGCGGGAATGCACTAAAGCAAAAGCCGATACAAAACTCTCATTCTGTAAATCTAGATAAAAACTGTCTACCTGTTCTGGTGTTAATAACCCCTTATATACAATCGTTTTGCTTGAAAGGCTGGCAAAATAAAAATTTAACTCAGATTCCTTAGCCCATTTTTCTGATTGTTTTCTAATGATATATAATTTCCGCTCGAAAGATAATTCATCATCCAACAGTCCTTCGTTTGCCCCGATAAATACTTGGCGGATGAACGGCTGGCTTTTCTTGGCTGTTTCACCGATTGTGTCTGCATTGACAGGCACAGTCCTCCATCCGAGAACCTTCTGCCCTTCTTGTTCAACCATTTGATTGATATAGGATTCTATTTGTTCTCTCTCTGAATCATTTTTTGAAAAAAATAGCATCCCTACCCCGTAACGGCCTTTCTCTGGTAATGGAACGTTTTGGAGGGCATCGCGGAAAAACGCATCGGGAATCTGGACCATAAGCCCGGCACCATCTCCTGTAAATGGATCACTTCCCTGTCCCCCGCGGTGGTCGAGCTTACAAAGCATACTTAGTCCTTTTGTTACAATCTCATGAGTTGCAATCCCTTTAATGTGGGCATATAACCCAATTCCACATGCATCATGTTCGTATTCTGGGCGGTAGAGACCTTGTGCTTTTGGTAGTTGATGAAATGTCATTTTTATCTCCCCCGTTCTTAATTTTCCGATAAATCAGTATGATAGTAATTTTATGTTTTAATATACATATAAACAATATATAATTCAGATTAAATCAATCTAATTTTAATATGAATGGGGGAAATGAAGGTGGAATTGCGTCAATTACGATATTTTATGGAGGTTGCTGAACGTGAACATTTTACGGAGGCAGCTGAAAATCTAAATGTAGCCCAATCCGCAATCAGTTTCCAGATAGCCAAACTAGAAGATGAACTCGGTGTTCGTTTATTTGAAAGAGTTGGAAGGAACATTAAATTAACGCAGATTGGCATGATCTTTTTAACTCAAATTAAAAAAGCGGTAAAATATATTGATGAAGCCAAAGAAAAGGTGGATGAATATTTAGACCCGCATTCCGGCACCATTAAAATTGGATATCCAACTAGTTTAGCAAGCTATTGGCTTCCAACCGTCATTTCCGCTTTCAGAACAAAACAACCAAATGTTGTTTTCCATTTGCGACAGGGATCTTACCAATACTTAATTGATGCCGTTAAAAATGGAGAAATTGATATAGCGTTTATTGGCCCTGTCCCGACCAGGGATCCTGATATTGAAGCAAAGATTTTATTTACAGAAAACATTTCTGCTTTGCTTCCGGCGAACCATGCACTTGCAGACCGGAAAAGGCTAGATCTCAGTGAGTTACGCACTGATTCCTTCGTGTCATTTCCAAAAGGGTATATTCTCCAAAAAATTGCCGTGGAGGCATGCAAAGAAGCAGGATTTGTACCAAATATCACGTCAGAGGGTGAGGATTTAGATGCATTAAAGGGACTGGTCTCAGCAGGAATTGGTGTATGCCTCTTACCAGAAAGCACCGTTCATGACTCCATACCGAGATTTACAGTAAAAATAGCGATTGATTCCCCTAAAGTAAAACGAACAGTCGGCCTAATCACACCAAAACACAGAGACCTAGCACCCTCCGAAAACCTTTTTTACCAATTTGCGATTGACTTTTTCCGTGTATTAGAGCAGTTCCAATAGACTGGATTTTGGGTGTCATGATTGGTGTCAGGCACCATAAAAAGACACTTAGGTTCATTTGTCCATACGGGGTGGACTTTATAGGCAGATTCATTTTTCTGTTGTCACATGAACTAGAGATTTATAAATCATAAGCGGTATGAAAGACAAAAGGCGCCGTAGGCTCTGGATATTTGTCCTTCATAAGCGGAATGAAGGACAAAAG
>NZ_JBALOS010000271.1:0-4833 GCF_036962765.1 Neobacillus drentensis | reverse complement strand
CATTAGCCCGAACTATTCTGGCGTAATTTGTACAGTACACAAACCCAAGAGCCAAGATGACATTTTCAATACCTGGGCCTAACGCTGCCACAAGTGCAATTGCTAAAAGCAATACGGGGAAGGATAAAACAATATCAACTATTCTCATAATGATGGTGTCAATCCATCCGCCGTAATATCCAGATATTAATCCCAGTGTTACGCCTATGAACATCGCTAATACAACTGATACTAACCCTACTTCAAGTGATACTCTTGCCCCATAAACAATCCTCGTAAACAAATCTCGGCCATATTGATCCGTTCCAAGAATGTGCCCGTCTTCCATTGGTTTTAAAAGTCGATCACTCATCACCATTTCATACGGGTCATGAGTAGCTATGATTGGTGCAAAAATGGCACAAATTACGACAATAAGAATAAAAATCCCGCCAATTAGAACCGATTTACTTTTTGTAATCAAATAAAGGGATTCTTTCCACTGAAAACCGTTTTTGGGGTCGTTTTTCGTTTTGTTCTCTGTTTGAACTTGATTCGATAGTTCCATCATCGCCCTCCTTATACTTGTTGGATTTTTGGATTGATAATGGCATATAGAATATCAACAATTAAATTGATCAATGCAAAAATTAAAGCAATCATTAACACACAACCTTGAACAACTGGGAAATCCCTCTGGCTGATAGCAGTAATCACTAGGCGACCAATTCCTGGCCAGGCAAAGACCGTCTCGGTTACAATCGCACCGCCAAGTAAATTTCCAAATTGGAGACCCACAATCGTCACTACTGGAATTAGAGCATTTCTGAATGCGTGTTTGATGATGACAACAAATCCTTTAACCCCTTTGGCTTCTGCTGTTCGGATATAATCTTCTTTTAGTACTTCCAGCATGGCAGAACGAACCATTCTGGTTATTAAAGCTGCACTCATGACACCTAATGTAAACGCAGGCAAAATTAAATGTTGGAAGCTATCTACAACATAGTAAAGATTTCCGGTTTGTATCGAATGTCCGATGGCTTCAAATAAAGGCTCGCCTCTTCCGAAAGAAGGCAGGACATTTAAATTTACTGAAAATCCAATGATGAGTAACAGCCCCATCCAAAAAACGGGCATAGAAACTCCAAGCTGTGCAAAGAACATACTCACATAATCCAGCCATGAAAATTGTTTGACTGCCGAAATGATACCTAATGGAATAGAAATGATTAATGCAATCAACATCGCAACAAGAGCGAGTTCAATGGTTGCCGGCAAATGCTTTGCAATTAAGGTAATGACAGGAGTATCTTGAAAAATGGATAATCCTAAATCCCCTTGAACTAAGTTTCTAAGAAAAACCATTAACTGAATATATAGAGGCTCGTTTAATCCCATGACTTCTCTTAATCGTTCAAGATCCTCAGGTGTTGCATCCTGGCCAAGCAGTGTCAATGCAGGATCACCCGGAATAAGATGAAGGAGGAAAAATACTAGAATCGATATTCCCAGCAATACTGGTATAAATTGTAGAAAACGTTTCATTATAAATGTTGCCATTCAGACCACTCCTGACTTTGAAGGAAGGGAAGGATAATCCTTCCCACTCTCCTCATTACAGTCTTTATTAATTTGATACTTCTGCATCCTTTAATCCATAAAAACTTCCGCTTGGATGAGCATTAAATCCAGTTACCTTTTTGTTATACATTGCAATATATCCCTGATATAAAAGGACATCATACGCTACTTCTTCTGTAACAATTTTTGCTGCTTCTTGATAAATCGTTGTACGTTCTTTTGAATCTAACGCTGTTCTACCCTTTTCAATTAAACGATCAACCGTTGGATTACTATATTTTCCGTAGTTACTTCCCCCATTGGTGTGGAATGGATTATAGAAAGAACGGTCAGGATCTACTAGATTTAGCCAGCCAACAAGAGCAATATCAAATTTACCTTCTGTTAAACTTGTGCTAAAAGTAGGCCATTCACTTGTTTTAACTTCTGTTTGAACCCCGTATTTGGTGAATTCATTTTGTAGAAATTCAACTGTTTGCATTCGATTTGGATCTTCACTATGGGTTGATAAAGTGATCGAAAGTTTTTTACCATCTTTATCTAGGATTTTATCTCCATCCGTATCTTCCCATCCAGCTTCTTTAAATAATGCAGCTGCCTTGTCAGGGTCATAAGAGAAACCCGAAATCGAATCATTATAAGCCCAGGACGCTGGAATGAGAGGTGACTTTCCTGGTTTATCCATTCCTTGATAGATATCATTGGAAATAACTTTTTTATTTACCAAGTACGAAATAGCCTGACGAACTTTTAAATCTGAAAGTATAGGATTTTTTTGATTGAAGTTTAAATAGGTAAAACCAAGTCCTTCCATTTCTTTTACTTCAAATTGATCATTTTCCTTTATTCTTTTAATATCTTGCGGTGAAAGTGGTGAATGAACTAAATCGATGTCTCCTGATTCCAAGGACGCAACTCGAGTTGAGTTGTCAGGAATAATAAAATAAGTTACCTTTTTGGTCTTTGGTTTTCCATTCCAGTAGTTTTCATTTGCTTCAAATGCAATTTTGCTATTTTTATCCCATTTCACCATTTTGTAAGGGCCTGTTCCAACTGGAGTATTTGATAGAGAATTATCATTCTTTTCACCAATATGCTTCGGAACGATTCCAATATCCATGTAACTTAATAGTGGTGCGGATGGTTCTTTTAAGGTAAACTTCACTTGGTGTTCATTAACAACTTCGACTGATTGAATTGGATCGTAAAGCGAAGCATAAGGTGCCTTGAAGTTTGGATCGATGAGGCTGTCATAGGTATACTTAACGTCTTCGGCTGTGAACGGTTCTCCGTCATGGAATGTTACATTTTCTCTTAAAGTAAAAATCCATGTGGTCGGATCAGGATTTTCCCACTTTGTCGCAAGAGCAGGTTCTGCCTCTAAATTAGCTGAAAGTCGAACAAGGCCGTCATAAACTAGTTCGGATACCCTTTTTGCAGATGTATCCTTGGAAAGACGCGGATCCATTGTACCTGCATCTACATCAAGACCAACCTTAATCTCATCTCGTTTAGCTACAGTATCTCCCTTATCAGGCTTACCTGAGCTGTTATTACTCGTAGGTTTATCGTAGGAGCAGCCTGACAGAATCACAGAGAAAATGACAGCAATAAAAAATATAAAAGAAAACCTATTTTTCTGTTTCAAATTATTTCTCCCCTTCTGATTGATTAATAGTTCTATCGATTAAACCCCTACAAAATCTAAATATTGCACCTCCTTACAGCACTTATTGAGAACTTCACAACCATGATCTGAAACAACCACTATATCTTCTATCCGAATGCCATATTGGTCCGGAACATATAATCCTGGTTCAATACTAAAGACCATTCCTGGTTTGATGACATCGTGGTTCTTTTGGTGGATAGATACACCCTCATGCAGCTCTAATCCAATACCGTGACCTGTTCGATGTATAAAATATTGCTCGTACCCCCATTTAGCAAATGATCGCCTAACGAATAAGTCGATTTCTGAAAATGCAACTCCTGGTTTTACCATTTCAATCGCCTTCATTTGTGTTTCCTTGACGATTTGATATAAATCTTCAAACTGTTGATTCTTTCTACCCAAGTAAAAGGTCCTCGTAATATCAGAACAATAATGGTTGAACAACCCTCCCATATCAATCAAAATGGGTTGATCTATCTGACATGTTTGATCTGATATAGTATGATGAGGATTCGCTGAATTCTTTCCGAACCCAATAATTGGTTTAAACGATAATTCATTTACTCCATGTTCCGCAAAGAAGCTTGCGATCGTACCTGCAACTTCTCTTTCCGTTGCAGGGAGATGCTGAAGTTGAATGATTTGATACATCACTGCATCTGCGATTCTAGCTGATTGTCTAAGAATATCTATTTCCTGTTCGTCTTTAATTTCTCTTAACTTTTCAACAACCGTACTTTTTTCTATTCTTATGGCTGGTAGTGCTTTTAATAAATCGATCAGATAGGAACATAACCAATTCTGATCAATCCCGAGCTTTTCATGGTTTGTAAAGTGTTCAGATAAAACTAGTAAGGGTTCCATTTCATCACTGTAGTAGACGATTTCAAGTTCATCTAAAATTGGAACTTGATCGGAAAACATCTGGTGAATGAATAATTTAACTTTTTTTCCCGGCGATACAAGCAGGACTGTCATTCTTTCTCCCGTATCTATGTTTGCACCTAATAGATACTTTAAGTTATAGCTTGAAGATATAACTAAGTGATCGAAATGATGGGATTCAGCCAGTTTTAAACATTTCAACATTCTTGTGTTATATGGTTCCACAATTAATCACTCCTTTTATTAAAAAATAAAAGACCAAGCCATGTCGAAATACACCTTCGAAAAGGTATGGTTTCGAACAGCTTGGTCTTAAAATTCTTGGGTATGAATAGGGGACGCCTATCCACTGAATTTTAGGCACGCTGGAATTTCTTTTATAAATTGAATATTGATTATATTTTAAGTATACTGAAAACTTTATTTAAATCAATATTTTTTTAATTAATTTTTTCAAAGTTCATTGATTTATAAATGGAATATTGATTATATGCATCCCGCATAGCAGATACAATTGCTTTTTTCCCCAAACCAAAATACCTTTTTTCAAACTTTTCAATAGGTTCCTCTATTCCCTTTTTTAAATCATGACCAGTCAAAATACTCTTAATAAAATCTGTACACATATTGGTGACAAATGTACATGAAGCATTTACTATACAATCAGTTTTTGGATCGATTTCAAACCCCACCCCCATTACCCCATAGAG
>NZ_JBALOS010000270.1:222-3845 GCF_036962765.1 Neobacillus drentensis | reverse complement strand
CAATGTGGCCATGGAAAATTCATTATTAAAAAAATCATGGTAATCTGATTTTGGAAGTAGTTGATTTATATCCTCTGGTAAAAATAATTGGATGTCCTTTCTACTTATATCATCCAGAATCGTCATAACACGCTCCAAACAGTAAGCAGCAATTTGCCGTAATGGTATCGTTCCGTGCAATACATTACTTGTATTCAAAATATGTTCCATCATTCCTGAATAAAGAACGGCACAATCGATCATATACTTTGCTTGGTTGTTTGGGAAAATATTTAAAAAACGTTCATATATCCATTTTAAATATAAATATCTCCCTTGCTTTATAAATTTAATCAGCTCTGGTTCATTAGATACGAGCACATCCTCAATGAGCTGATTTAATTTATTTTTTCTGTTATGTTCTATCATAAAATGGACCTGTTCAATGAAAATGTCCTTGTCTGAAATGTCTTCCCCAATGAGTAATTTATCTCTCTCCATTTTCATGTTATCAAGTATAAGATTATAAACCGCTTTAAACAATTCCCCTTTAGAAATAAAATAATTATAAAAAGACCCCTTTGAAATTCCGCTATGATTCAAGATATCTTGAATGGATGTAGCGTGATAGCCCTTTTCAATAAATAGTTCATGTGCCTTATCTATGACATTCCTTTTTTTCTTATTCATCCTTTTTCCCCTTATGTCAAGTCTGACTTTTTCTCTATTTTTATTATACCACAATGAACCATTAGTATACTTTTGTACTAATGGTTCATTTATTTATTGCTTGAGTATTCTGAAAATGGTAAGATGGGTTCTATAATTGAAGTACAAAAATATACTTTAAGTACAAATTTTATGGAAAAGGAGAATAATGTACTTGTCGGAGAAAAGAACGTTACCAATAAATGGCAAATTCTTATTTAGCTATGTGGTATGAATGGATGAACTAATACATTTGCAAAAATGGGTTTTATCAAAGCGCACTAGAGGAGGAGTAAGGTTAATGAGCACGAAACGTTTACTTTTATTGAACATAATTATGTTACTTGTATTAGTCGGAGCAGGAGTAGGGGGGTATGCCTATTACAATCGAACTGCCAACTATTTAACGACAGATAATGCGCAAATTGCTGGCCAACAAGTAACCATAGCTGCTCCTGCATCCGGGAAATTAACTGATTGGAAGGGCAATGTTGGTGACCGTTTTACGAAGGATTCTACTATAGGAACAATCACAACAAAAGGGGAAGATGGAACACCTGAAAATATGAAAGTTACACTTCCAACAGATGGAACGATTGTACAAAATAATGCCGTGCAAAATTCCTTTGTTACTGCAGGAACGCCGCTGGCGCAAGTATATGATCTAACTAAATTATGGGTTACAGCAAATATTGACGAAACGGACATCGACGAAATTGCTGTAGGTCAAGATGTCGATATCTATGTGGATGCTTTTCCAAATAGCACGTTAAAAGGGAAAGTTCAACAAATCGGCTTAGCGACAGCGGGAACATTTTCTCTATTACCGAGTTCAAATACGACAGGTAATTACACAAAAGTTACTCAAGTCGTTCCAGTTAAAGTAACGATAGATGATAATAAAGGTGTTGAAATTGTTCCGGGCATGAACGTAACCGTGCGAATTCAGAAGTAGGTGATAATATGTCAATATATATCACGGTTTATGTTACATTAGCCATGTTGTTATTGCTTTTCATCAATTTTAGGATGATGAAACAAAAAAAACCGAACCATGATCAAACGAAAATGATGAGGCAAGAGGTTAGGGAGAATATTGGTAAAACTAATTTTAAGGTTGAAGAGTTTAAGGAAAGTAGTACTCGAACGGAACAGAGTGATACAAAAGTCCAGAAGAATGATCAACAAGATTTATCAGATCAATTGGAAAAAACGCTGCAAGATTCAGCTATTGCTGAATCAGCATTGAAAAACGAAGAAATTGAGGTTCAGCAGAAAGAAAAAACGAACCAGCCAATACAACCAGTTAAAGACGCAAAAAACGATGCAGGAACAGGAAAAGTACTTGCGGCTCTGCTGATCGGTGCTTTTGTTGCCATTCTAAATCAAACCTTACTTAATGTGGCCATCCCACATATTATGAATGATTTAGGTATTTCTGCAAGTACCGTTCAATGGCTCTCAACCGGTTATATGTTAGTGAACGGGATCGCTATTCCAATATCAGCTTATCTTATTGAAAAGTTTGGAACAAGGAAGCTATTGATTGCGGCTATTTTTCTATTCACCTTAGGGTCGTTAGTTTGTTCCTTATCAGCCAACTTTAGTATGCTGATGATTGGAAGGATCATCCAAGCGTGTGGTGCTGGTATTATTATGCCCCTGTTAATGACTGTTTTTTTCGCATTGTTTCCTCCAGAAAAACGTGGAAAGGCAATGGGAATTATGGGTGTAGTTATGATATTTGCTCCTGCAATTGGTCCTACATTATCCGGGTGGCTCATTGGACATTATTCATGGAGATTATTGTTTGACATTGTCATTCCAATCGGAATCCTTGATTTAATTCTTAGCTTCATGTGGATGAAAGACGTAACCAAGGTAACGAATCCTAAATTTGATTTCCCAGGATTTTTATTTTCGACATTAGGTTTCGGGTTCTTGTTATATGGCTTTAGTGAAGCAGGGAATAATGGCTGGACCAGTACTATCGTAGTTTCAGCATTAATCATAGGTACCATTTCATTTATCGCCTTTGTCTGGCGTGAACTGACTGCCGAGAAACCAATGCTTGATTTACGGGTCTTTAAATATGATATTTTCTCGCTGACGACCATAATAAGTATGTTCGTTAATATGGCTATGTTTGGTGCAATGATCTTGCTCCCGATTTATTTGCAAAATATTCGCGGTTTTACGGCATTACAATCCGGTTTATTGATGCTTCCAGGTGCAATCGTGATGGGAATTATGTCACCAATTGCCGGTGCTCTTTTTGATAAAATCGGTTCAAAATGGCTTGCGGTAATCGGCTTAACAATTACGGTAATCACTTCATGGGGATTTACCAGTCTTAGTATGACTACAAGCTATAGCCATATTCTTTTTCTATATGTGATGCGGATGTTTGGTATGTCCTTCATCATGATGACAGTCATGACAGAAGGTCTTAACCAATTACCTCGACAACTGGGGGCGCATGGAACGGCTGCCTCAAATACGGCAAGGCAGGTGGCTGGAAGTATTGGGACGGCGTTTCTTGTCACTGTCATGACGACAAGGCAAGGGATGCACGCAGGTGATTATGGTAGTGTCATCACAACCTCCAATCCATTTATAGCTAGTAATTTTGCGCATCTTGGGCAGGGTTTGGGGGCTTTAACACACATGCCGCCTGATGCGGGAAGGCAGCTTGCCACCTTTTTGATTTATGGTCAGACCATGCAACAAGCTACAATTGATGGAATTAATGATACCTTTATGGTTGCAACGGGAATTGCATTTGTAGCTTTGATTCTATCATTCTTTATTAAACGGTCACGAGTTAAAGAATAGTCGTGGAAATCAAGGTCCACTCATTTAATTTCCATTGAAAGTAGGATTAAAAAATGGCAGATTTAGGTCTTTTCATTATTCGATTGGCTGTTGGTCTTACG
>NZ_JBALOS010000270.1:0-209 GCF_036962765.1 Neobacillus drentensis | reverse complement strand
GTTCGGTGGACCGGGTCCAGTCAAGTTCGGTCAATGGTTAGGGTCGATCGGAATCAAGACGGGTGGAATAACTTGGGCGATTTTAGCTGGATTATTCGAACTAATTGGAGGTCTCCTTTTTTCGGTTGGCTTGCTGACATGGCTTGGGGCAATACTAATCATTATCGTTATGATTGACGCGATTTTTACCGTCCATCTCAAAAATGGCT
>NZ_JBALOS010000269.1:0-11604 GCF_036962765.1 Neobacillus drentensis | reverse complement strand
ACACGATATTCTATACCTCTTTTTTAAAAGTATTTCTAAATTGAAACAATACCGGTTTTAAGAGTAGAATGAAGAATAGTATATATAAAAGGTTTGAGCGTTTTTGCATCCTTGTAAAATGGATGATTATAAATGACCTATTCGACCAAAAATATAAAATGGAATCTAAAGGGGACTAGATAGTTGAAACGAAATTATTGGATGATTATGGTTGTTTACATTGCTATGCAGTTTTCCAGTCTTATCGGAGTACCACTCTTTTTGTATGGCTTTAAATATTTTGGAATCAATCAAAGACTTGCTGTTCCTTCATGGCTCCTCGCTAGTTTTACGATTGCTTTATTCATCATTATTTTTATGTTGCGAAAGGAAATGAACAATCGCGACTTTAGAAAGAAGGGCGGTTCAATTGGTCATTCGGTGATATGGGCTATTGCCGGCATCTTCCTTGCGCTCTTTGCCCAATACGTTGCCGCAATTATCGAGAACTTATTAGGGGTGGAAATGGGGTCTGAAAACACAAAAGACATACTAACCATTATCGAGGCCTTCCCATTGGCAATCATTGTAACGAGCATCATTGGACCAATTCTAGAAGAAATCGTTTTTCGAAAAATCATTTTCGGATCGCTTCATAATCGATATAACTTCTTTATTTCGGCACTTATCAGTTCGGTCATTTTTGCTGCAGCGCATATGGAGTTCCAGCACATTTTGCTTTATTCAGCGATGGGCTTTACCTTCGCCTTTCTTTATGTGATAACAAAATCCATTTTTGTACCAATCTTTGCCCATGTGGCCATGAATACCTTGGTTGTCTTGGTTCAGTCTGTTTACAAAGACGATATTGAACGACTGCAAAGACAAGCTGAGGCAATTCAAAATTTTATCGGAGGCTTTCTATGAGACGTTCACCCTTGTTTTCCGGCTTGATTTACTTTCTCCTCGGCGCCCTATTTACTTACTTTGCCATCGATCATGTCCAAAGTAATGGCTGGGGATTCTTCAGCTACCTGCTTATCCTGTTAGCCACCTTCGACTTTGGCTCAGGCCTAAAAATGATCATCTTTTACATCAAATACAAAGATAAGTTAAAGAAGCAGAAAAAAAATTAGGTGTCAGGCACCATGTGAAATTTTCACATGGTGCCTGACACCTTTTCTTATTCTTTTGCTTTTACATTTATTTTGACGTCTCCTCGCTTCGGTTTAGGACCATCCGCTCTTTTCCTAGGATGAAGATAAAGAGGAAGGCGAGGCCTGCGGGGACGAGTGCCCATGTAAAGGTGTGAACGATGGAACTTGAGAGTGCTTCTGTTATTTTATCGAGAATCTGCGGCGGGATTAATTTTCTTGCTTCTTCCGATAAGATTGCGCGAGAATCCCCGAAGGTCTGCCCCTTTGGAATCGGCCCCATCCCAGCAAAAGCATGTTCCAACCCTTCTTTGAGATCACTTCGTTGGATCGTTCCAAAAATCGTGATCCCGATTGTCATACCTAAGGAACGAATAAAGTTACTTGTCGATGTAGCTGAGCCCCTTTGCTCGATTCCAAACGGATGAATTGCTGCCATGCTTAACACGGAGAAAGAGAAGCCCACCCCTAGACCAATGATAATCATGTAAAGCGTCAACACCGCTCTCTTTGTATCAGGTGTAATCGTGCTCAATAACAATAAGCCGCCAATCAAAATAACTCCGGATATAAACATTATGTTCCGATAACTCATCTTCGTCGTCAAAAAACCGCCCGCTTGTGCGGTAACAACTGAACCGAGCATCATTGGCAATAAGATTAATCCTGAATTGGTGGCCGTACCGCCATAAACCCCCTGCACAAAAATCGGGATATAAACGGTCGAGGCCATAAATGCTGCCCCGTAAAATAAGCCCACAATCGTACTCCCTGCAAACAGGCGGTTCCTAAACATTGAAAACGAAATAATTGGATCCTTCGCTTTTGCCTCCACAAATAAAAAGATTAAAAACAGAATGGCGAAGCCTGCAAACAAGCTGAGGATTACGCTTGAATTCCAGTCATATTTTTGTCCGCCCAGTTCGAGCGCAAACATTAAACATACCACTGCGCCGACCAAGGTCACCGCCCCTGACCAATCAATTATTTGCTTTTTGTGAATCGGTGATTCCTTATAAGAAATGATAATAAAAATGAATGATAAGATCCCTAGTGGTAAATTGATATAGAAAATCCAATGCCAGCTGATATAGTCAGTAATATAGGCGCCAAGCAACGGACCAAAAATACTCGATAATCCAAAAACGGCTCCGAATAGACCGCCCATTTTTCCGCGCTTTTCAGGCGGAAACAAGTCAAACATAATCGTAAAGGCAATTGGGACAAGCGCCCCGCCGCCAATCCCCTGAATCGCACGATAAATGCTCAATTGGGTGATCGTTTCAGCTGTTCCACACAAAGCGGAACCCCCCATAAACAAGATCAGGCCTAAAATAAAGAATCTTTTGCGGCCGTACATATCGGATAACTTACCGAAAATAGGCATCCCTGCCATTTCCGCGACCATATAGGCAGACACAACCCAAACAAAGCTCTCTAGACCGCCAAGATCGCCCACAATCGTCCCCATCGCCGTAACGACAATCGTATTATCCATCGAGGCCATCAAAATCCCCAGCAATAATCCCGCAACAACCAATCCTAATTTACTTTCTTTCGTTACCATCCCATTTCTCCTTTATATCTTTGTCGTTGTTTTTATCGTTGCCTTTGGATCATGTGTGAAATCTTCCCTGTATTCCACTACTCCGATTTGGCAGCCCGGGCCGATTTTAACCTTGTTGCCTCTGACAATATCGGCCTCTGTATTTTCAAGGTAGATGTCATCCCCTTCAATGACTTTTGCACTAAGGGAGCCTACCTCTTTTCCGAAGGGTAGAAATGTGTTACTCCTTTTTTTCACCGTTATTCTTCCGCCGCCAATTTCCTCAGCATGGCTCTGTCCAAAACGCAGACCTACCTTAATCGTATCCGCCGTAAGTAATCCTTTGATTTCAAATCCGCCACTAGAGTCAAATGTCTCATACTCCACATCGCCATTCACGGAGATACTTCCCTTTATACTCGCTTCATCACCTGATAATCTCCCCCCGACTTCCAGCAATCCAAAAATCTTTATTTTCTTTAAGGAAGCATTTCCGCCAATCATCATGGTTCCCATGACAAGGGTATCGTCAGCCTCTAAATCCCTTTTGACCTCGGCTTCGCCGAATACTTTAACGAAGCCCGTCTTTACATTCTCTTCGGCTTCACTTGTTCCATAAACGTGAAATGCATCGCATTCGACATCATTCACAATGGTTCCTTCCCCGCGAATACTAATTTTATCGTAACGGCCGCCAGGGTAACTTCCCGTGCCATTGATGATCAGATTTTCACTCTTCTTCATTTTCTTAACCCCCTTTAAACCTTTCTGTTTTCAGCAACAACGGCCTTTTTATCAATCGAACATTCCTCTGTGTATTCAACTAAACCAATTTGACAATTAGGACCAATCGCTACTTGGTTCCCGCGGACAATTTTAGCGATTGTATTTTCAACTTCAATTTTGTCCCCTTCAATTAATTCTGTTTCCAGCTGCGGTTTAAAAAATGATTTAAGCAAATTCCCGATTAGTGATCCCTTCGCCTTTACCACAATCGTTTGCCCGCCAATTTCTTTCGCTTTACACTCTCCAAACATCTTTATGTTAATTTGGTCTGCATTTAGAAGCCCGCCAATGGAAAACTGCGATTCCGCTTTAAAGATTTCCGCTTCACAATCCTCCCCCACCGTAAGGGTCCCATGGATTTTGATTTCCTCGCATTTGACCCTGCCGCCAACAGTTGCTTTACCATTGACCTTTACCTTTTCTGCTGACAGGTTTTTATCAATTCTTGCTGACCCGTCGACTGTAATGAACTGACTGTCGATATTCCCTCTGAATCTCCCGTGCCCATTTACTTTTGTTTTTTCAGAAACGACATTTCCATTGATAATACCTGAACCATTACAATCAAGATCCACGCATTCTAAATCGCTGTTAATCGTCCCTCTGCCATTTATGGTGACAACGCGGAACTGGCCCCCATTGGATGCACCGAAACCATTAATGACCAAGTCTCCCCTGCTTTTCGTATCCATTGTCATTCTCCTTTATAATAATTTCGCTTTAATTTCTTCCATGCAGGTCATCAACGATAACGTTGCGACTACTTTCGTTCCCCGTTCAAAATGATATTCTTCTACATTCATTAATAGAAGGCAGGAGGACATCCCCAGTTTTCGAGTAATGACCAACTCACAGCTTTTTTGCTTAATTAACGCTGCATGGTCCTTTAACACCTGCAAGACCATTTTTCCTTCCTCCAAGTTAATTTCACCCGATTGAAGTAATTTTTCTAAAACGAACACTTCCAGCATTCTTGTAAAATTAAATTGCAGACTGCCCTTTTCCTGCTCTAGGTAAAAATCGACAACCGCAGTCGAAACAATGTTACGTTTTATTAGTTCATCTTTGCTATAATTTAAATTCGCCACATTGGGTGAAAACATGTCTGCTAGTTCATCCAAGGATAAATTTTCTTTCATCGTTTGGATTTTCTCGATTCTTTCTAGGATTTTCTCCTTTGGAAAAAATGTTTCCTGTCCTGTAAACGTGGACTTGCGCACAAACCATTCTTCTGGAATTAGATCCTTCCGTTTCCAACGATAAAGCTGGCCATAGGATATTCCTGCTAACTCTAATAGGCCTTTCTTTGAGATTAACTCCTCGCTCATATTAAAAACCCCTTTCCACATACAATGTAACATAACACTGTTACGCATGTAAAGTGCAATTGTAAATTTTAGGCCGTCCTAGTTATTATGAACAAAAAAAGGGCCTTCACGTTGATTAAACGCGAAAAACCCTTTTATATCTTATACTTCTTCCTCGGCTTCCACTGTCGGATAATGCTTTAAAAAATAGACAAGCGATTGCAGCTCTACAGCTAAGTCAATATGATGGACCCTAATAAGTGGAGGGACGTTCAATCGTGCTGGAGTAAAGTTTAATATCCCCTTAATATTCGATTTCACAAGTCGGTCCGTAATCATTTGCGCCACTGGAGCCGGAACCGTTAAAATGGCTACTGAAATATCTCCCTCAGATAAAACCTTCTCCAATTCATCCATATGATAAACTGGAACCTCGCGAATCTTAGTTCCCATCTTATCTGGATCCACATCAAAAGCACATTCTATTTTCGTGTTATTATTTTTTAAAAAATTATAATTTAAAAATGCTGTACCCAGATTCCCTACCCCTATTAAAGCAACCTTTGTTAATTCATCCTGGTCCAAGGTTTTACGGAAGAAGGATATCAAATAATTAACATTATATCCATAGCCCTTTTTCCCCAACGCCCCGAAATAAGAAAAATCGCGTCGAATGGTGGCTGAGTCTACCTTTACTGCTTCACTAAGTTCGGCTGAAGAGACCCTTTGCTTACCGGAACTATGGAGGTTTTTTAGAAATCGGTAATAGAGGGGCAGCCGTTTTGCTGTCGCCTGTGGTATTTTCATTGTTTCATTACTCATAATCTCCCACACCCCATGGATAATTTAGTTAACTATAATGTAACTCTCTCGTTTCTCTTAAAATCGCCATTTTTGCCGCCCGTTTTTTCGACAAGATACGTTGGTCCAATCACCATACCTTTATCAACGGCTTTACACATATCGTAAACCGTTAATGCACACGCTGAAGCGGCTGTTAACGCTTCCATTTCTACACCTGTATTCCCCGTAGTTTTAACGGCTGCAGCAATCATTAAACGATAGTTCTCATCCGGCTCTTGTTCCCAGGAAAAAGAAATATTAATCCCTGTTAATGGAATCGGATGGCACATCGGAATCAAATCCCAAGTTTTCTTTGCGGCCATGACAGCAGCTACCTGGGCAACTGCTAAGACATCGCCCTTTTTCATCTCATTATTAGTAATTTTATCATAAATTTCTTTACTAACGATAATGCTGGAATGAGCAAGTGCCGTCCGTGCCGTTTCAGGCTTATCACTGATATCGACCATTTTTGCTCGGCCTTCTTCATTAAAATGCGTAAACTCTGCCATAAAAAAATCCTCCTATCAAATCATACACTATTTTCCCCTATATGTGTGTGAAACTTTGAACTAAATATTGGGTTTTTTGCCGAGTTAAGACACTCATCCTTCTAATCTGCTCAGCAGTTTATTGCCGACATACCGGGAATAAGGTACACTAAATCTATGTAATAGAGGTGAATGAGAATGATTTTGTTACAAGTTAATCAACTACAAAAATATTATGGTGCTGACCTTATTTTATCGAATATTAAACTAGAATTACAAACTAGAGACCGTGTGGCTCTGGTTGGACGCAACGGGGCAGGAAAATCGACTTTATTGAAGATTATTGCTGGTCACCTGTCGCATGATGGCGGAGAAATCATTAAGCCGAAAGAAGTAACAATAGGCTATTTAGCCCAAAATACGGGTCTTGAGTCTTCCTTGTCGATATGGGAAGAAATGCTGACTGTTTTTGAACCGCTGCGTTTAATGGAAAAATCACTCCGGACCCTTGAAGAGCAAATGGCCGATCCCCATGTTTTTGAAGACAATGTGAAATACGAAAGAATCCTAAAAGAGTATGATCATCTGCAAGTGAAATTTAAAGAGCAGGGTGGATACCAGTACGAGGCCGAGCTGCGCTCTGTCCTTCATGGACTCAATTTCCCTGATAAATCCTTGATGATATCCAGTTTAAGCGGCGGGCAAAAAACTCGCCTTGCCCTTGGTAAGCTGCTTTTAACCAAACCCGATATCTTAATATTGGACGAGCCGACTAACCACCTCGATATCGATACACTTTCCTGGCTGGAACAATATTTGCAAAGTTACCATGGGGCCATCTTAATTGTTTCTCATGACCGGTATTTTTTAGATAAAGTGGTTACCCAAGTATATGAAGTTTCCCGTAAACAAATCCAAAGGTTTACAGGCAACTATAGTTCATATCTTGATCAAAAGGCTGCTAACTATGAGCGTGATTTAAAGCTTTTTGAAAAACAACAGCAAGAGGTTGCTGACTTGCAGGACTTTATCAACCGGAATTTAGCACGTGCATCGACAACAAAACGTGCCCAAAGCCGTCGCAAAAAACTGGAGAAGATGGACCTGATGGACCGCCCTTTAGGGGATGAAAAATCAGCTGCTTTTTCGTTTGAAATCGAAAAACAAAGCGGCAATGATGTTCTAACGGCCGATTCCCTGGCTGTAGGTTACCAGGGCGAAAGGGTTTCAGAATCCATTTCTTTTCGAGCCTTTAAAGGAGAAAGCATTGCCTTGGTAGGGCCGAATGGAATCGGTAAATCTACTCTATTAAAAACTATTATTAAAAAACTGCCTGCCCTTGAAGGAACAATCCTTTATGGGACAAACCTTTCCATCGGCTATTATGATCAGGAACAGGCGGAACTAACTTCCAATAAGCGTGTTTTGAATGAGCTCTGGGATGATTATCCTTTAAAAAATGAAAAAGAGATTCGAACGGTACTAGGTAATTTCTTATTTTCCGGTGATGATGTTTTAAAAATTGTTTCAACCTTAAGCGGCGGGGAGAAGGCTCGGCTAGCATTGGCTAAGCTTATGTTGGAAAAAGCGAATGTTTTAATTTTGGATGAGCCTACGAACCATTTGGATTTAGATAGTAAGGAAGTTCTTGAGAATGCATTAATCGATTATCCTGGGACGATTCTTTTTGTCTCCCATGACAGGTATTTTATTAACCGGATTGCTACAAAGGTCTTGGAACTAAGCCGTCATGGAAGTACGGAGTATTTAGGGGATTATGATTATTATCTCGAGAAGAAACTTGAGCAGGAAGAACTTGCCGCACTTGCCTTCGCTGATTCTCCAAAAAAGTCAGCACAAACAGAGGATTTTGATAAAAATACTTATCAACAGGATAAGGAAAGCAAGAAACAAGAACGTCAGCGAAAACGAAAGTTAGAAGAAGTGGAACAAAGAATTGAAGAGTTAGAAGAACAAATTCAGGAATTCGAGCGGCAATTATGCGATCCTGGCGTTTTTCAAAATCATGAAAAAGTATTAGAAATCAACATTAAAAATGAAAAAGTGAAAGCGGAGCTCGAGCAATTAATGGAAGCATGGGCGGAGTTGGCAGAGTAAAAACCGAGCATTGCTCGGTTTTTTCTATTCGAAAAGACATATATCGACAACATTCGATAAAAGGAGTTTGGAGAAAAATTATACACTTTTCCACAATCTTATTCACATTGTAAACAGAGTCGTTTCAATGTTTTTTTTACTTTTCCACAATATCCACAATAATTACCTTACTTATCCACATTATACACAGGAAACAAGTCACTTATCCACATTCAAACCATTTTCAACGGATATTTAGAAAATCTTATCAACAAAAAAACTCTTCTTATCCAGAAGAGTTTTTAGTTATATAGTTCAATATCGAGTCCAGGATTGGCGTTTAACGTCAAATTTGCTCGAATTCCTTTTTCAAACATCACACTGCCAGCGGCACCAATCATGGCCGCATTATCCGTACACAAAGATAATGGCGGAATCACTAATTCAATCCCTGGCTTTGCTGAAAAGGCCTTTTCTAACGCATGTCGCAGCCCTTTATTGGCGGCTACCCCGCCCGCTACTAATACTTGTTCCACACCGTATTCCGTAACAGCCTTTTCCGTTTTTGTGACTAACACTTCAATGACGCTGTCTTGAAAGCTGGCAGCCAAGTCTTCAGGGGCAATCACTTCTCCGCGCTGTTCGGCATTATGGACTGTATTAATAACGGCTGATTTTAAACCGCTAAAGCTAAAATCATACGATCCTTCCTCCAACCAAGCCCGTGGTAAATTAATTGTTGGATTTCCGGCCTGCGCCAAGCGGTCAATATGAGGTCCGCCCGGGTAGGGCATGTTCAATGTTCGTGCAACCTTGTCGTAGGCTTCGCCTGCTGCGTCATCCCTCGTTTCCCCGATCACTTCAAAATGACCATGTTCCTTCATATATACCAGTTCAGTATGCCCGCCTGAAACGACGAGGGAGAGGAGCGGAAATTTCATTTCCGTTACCAACCTATTAGCATAAATATGTCCTGCAATATGGTGAACGGGCACTAGTGGCTTGTTTTGCGCAAAAGCCAGAGCTTTTGCGGCATTTACACCGATTAACAAGGCACCGACTAGTCCCGGCCCCTCCGTAACAGCAATGGCATCAATCTCAGCAAATGTAAGATTTGCCTGTTTCAATGCTTCCTCCGTCACGATGGTAATTTGCTCTACATGGTGGCGGGAAGCAATTTCCGGAACAACCCCGCCAAAACGTTTATGACTTTCAATTTGCGATGCCACTACATTCGCTGCAATTTCACGGCCATTTTTTATAATGGCAACAGCAGTCTCATCACAACTCGTTTCAATTCCCATAATCCATTGATCTTTTTTCATAATTTTACCCACATCACTAAACCATCTTCCTGATTATCAGAATAATAATTTTTACGGATTCCGCCATTTTGAAAGCCTAGCTTTCGATAAAGAGATTGTGCCACATGATTGGACACACGCACTTCAAGAGTCATGGTTTTTGCTCCCATCTCTCGGGCTGTTGACATCATTTTTGCCAATATGGCTTCCCCAAGTCTCCTGCCCCTATATTCAGGCAAGATCGCAACATTCGTTACATGGGCCTCGTCAATGACAATCCATGCCCCGCAGTATCCGAGGATTTTATTATTTTCCTCTAGAACGATATAAACTGCAAATCGATTATTGTGTAATTCATTATAAAAAGCTTCACGACTCCATGGTGTAGTAAAGGATGCATGCTCTACTTCTAAGATCTGGTCAATGTCCTCTTCCCTCATGTTACGAAAAACAAATGAATCTACCATAACTCTCTATTCCTATCCATTTAATATTTTTCCTTTCGCTTCTAACCATTTCGCTTCTGCTTCAGCCAGACGAATATAATTTGGAACAAAAGAATGAATGTCCTCTCCAGGTTTATCTTTACCCAGAAGGGCAAGTTCGGATGGACGCGGATTATGTTCCGTAATAGCCGCAAAAACCGCCTGCGATCCCAATTGGGCTTCGATAGCTGATTGATGGAGTGGTAAATCGTTTCCGATAAATAAGATTGATTTTCCAGCCTCTTTTAGGGATTCAGCCCAATCTGCTAACATGACTAAGCGATCCTCTTTAACCGCTAGTAGTTCATTGCCTTGATTCTGGTACAAGCCAGTATATACTTGTCCCCTTCTAGCATCAAATATAGGCGACACATAGCCATCTAAATAACGGCTGACACCCGCTGCTAGTATTTCAAGGCTTGAAATACCTACAAGTGGAATGTTTAAGGTCCATGCTAACGTCTTCGCAATAGTTACTCCAATTCTAACCCCTGTATAGGAGCCTGGTCCTTTGGCTACGACAATCTTCGTTAAATCCGCAGGCACCCGCTCACAATCTTTCATAAGGGTTTGAATAGCAGGCATAATCCGAACAGAATGGTTCTTTTTTAAATTGGTTATATATTCTCCAAGTACTTGATTCTCTTCAATAAGCGCTACTCCTAAGGCATAGTTAGAAGTATCAATCGCTAATATCGTCATGAAAAAATCTCCTTACATAATTGCTCATATCTTTTTCCTTGCGGGACGAAAACCATTCTTCTTTGGTCCCCTTCTTCACGATACAAGTAGATGGTCAGTCTTTCCTGCGGGAGCTGCTCCTCAATTAAATGTGCCCATTCTACTACCGTCACGCCATCCCCTTCAAAGTACTCATCAAAACCCAGGTCTTCAAAGGCATCTGCCACCCGGTAGACATCCATGTGAAATAAGGGCAACCTCCCCTTATATTCTTTAATAATGGTAAATGTCGGGCTGTTCACCGTTTTCTTGACCTCTAATCCTTTAGCCAACCCCTTTGTGAAGGTTGTCTTTCCAGCACCTAGGTCCCCTTCCAGTGCGATGACATCCCGAGGTTGTAAGAACCCCGCCAACTTTTTAGCAAACTGAAAAGTCTCCTCAGAATCGGTTGTCTTTCGTTCGAATTGATTCATTCAATCACCTTTTTATTTTAACATCATAGTACATATCTTCATTTTACCTTATTTATGTGCAAAAAAACCTTAGGATCTCTCCTAAGGATGCCTATTCCATATGTAGTTTACCTGATTTTTTATAAATGAGCAAAAAGCTGCTGTTGATTAAACTGCATAAAAAAAGACGAAACCTTGTTTCGTACTCATTTTACAATATAAATGGCGGTCCGGACGGGACTCGAACCCGCGACCTCCTGCGTGACAGGCAGGCATTCTAACCAACTGAACTACCGGACCAGATTGCGGGGACAGGATTTGAACCTGCGACCTTCGGGTTATGAGCCCGACGAGCTACCAGACTGCTCCACCCCGCGACGATAAAAAAAACATATAAATTACTGTACCATACTATTATATTACCTAGACATAAAATTATGTATGGTATTTAAAATAATACAGCCTGGCAACGTCCTACT
>NZ_JBALOS010000268.1:3415-7079 GCF_036962765.1 Neobacillus drentensis | reverse complement strand
TGGTATAATGTTTTAGTTATAAATGAGAAACTATAAATAGTTTTATTTTTAAAATATAGGTAGGAGTGGAATTGTTTGAAATTAAGAGATGATATACGTAATATTGCAATTATTGCCCACGTTGACCACGGTAAAACAACATTGGTTGACCAATTGTTAAAACAATCAGGTACTTTTCGTACTAACGAGCATGTGGAAGAACGTGCAATGGATTCCAATGATTTAGAAAGAGAACGCGGAATTACCATTTTGGCGAAAAACACGGCTATTCAATACAAAGATAAAAGAATTAATATTTTAGATACACCAGGACATGCTGATTTTGGCGGAGAAGTTGAACGGATCATGAAAATGGTTGATGGGGTATTGCTTGTTGTTGATGCCTATGAAGGCTGTATGCCGCAAACTCGTTTTGTTCTTAAAAAGGCATTAGAGCAAAAGTTAACTCCAATTGTGGTTGTCAATAAAATTGACCGTGACTTTGCAAGACCTGCAGAGGTAATTGATGAAGTTATTGATTTGTTTATCGAACTTGAAGCAACTGAAGATCAGTTAGAATTCCCAGTTATTTATGCTTCAGCGATTAATGGTACAGCAAGTACTGATCCTGAAAAGCAAGATGAAAATATGCAATCCTTGTATGATGCGATTGTTGAATACATTCCTGCCCCTGTTGATAATCATGAGGATCCGTTACAATTCCAAGTGGCTCTTCTTGATTATAATGATTACGTTGGTAGGATCGGAATCGGCCGTGTTTTCCGCGGTACAATGAATGTGGGGCAACAAGTTGCACTAATGAAGTTAGACGGTTCCGTTAAGCAATTCCGTGTGACCAAAATTTTCGGTTTCTTTGGTTTAAAACGCCAAGAAATTCAAGAAGCAAAAGCGGGCGACTTAATTGCTGTTTCTGGAATGGAAGATATAAATGTTGGTGAAACAGTTTGTCCTGTTGAACATCAGGAAGCTCTCCCAATTTTAAGAATCGATGAGCCAACACTACAAATGACTTTCGTCGTTAACAACAGCCCATTTGCAGGTAGAGAAGGGAAGTATTTAACTTCAAGAAAGATTGAAGAAAGACTTCGTTCCCAATTGCAAACTGACGTAAGCTTACGTGTTGATAACACAGATTCACCGGATGCTTGGATTGTTTCTGGCCGTGGTGAACTTCATTTATCAATTCTTATTGAAAACATGCGTCGTGAAGGTTATGAACTTCAAGTTTCAAAACCTGAAGTTATCGTTAAAGAAGTTGATGGTGTTCGCTGTGAACCAGTTGAAAGAGTTCAAATTGATGTACCAGAAGAACATACTGGTTCAGTTATGGAATCAATTGGTGCCCGTAAAGGCGAAATGATAGATATGATTAACAATGGTTCAGGTCAAGTACGCTTAATTTTTAACGTACCAGCACGTGGATTAATTGGTTACACAACCGAGTTCTTAACAATGACTCGCGGGTATGGAATTATTAATCATACCTTTGATAGCTATCAGCCAATGTTACCTGGTCAAGTCGGCGGAAGACATCAAGGTGTACTGGTGTCAATGGAATCAGGAAAAGCATCGACATATGGTATCATGCAAGTAGAAGACCGTGGAACTATTTTCGTTGAGCCGGGTACGGAAATCTACGAAGGCATGATTGTGGGCGAAAACACTCGTGAAAATGACATCACTGTTAATATAACAAAAATGAAACAGGCGACAAATGTCCGTTCAGCGAACAAAGATCAAACTTCTGTTATTAAAAAACCGCGTATCATGACATTAGAAGAGTCATTAGAATATTTAAATGAAGATGAATATTGTGAGGTTACTCCAGAATCAATTCGTCTTCGTAAGAAAATTCTTGATAAAAATGAACGTGAAAGAGCTGCTAAAAAGAAAAAATATGCTGAACAGAGTTAAGTAAAAGGAGTGCAAGAAGATGGAAGGATTCTCTCCTAGTCTTAGATTTTTCATTGAACTAACCGATGTAAAAACCGCTGTGTGGTTACAGTATCTATATATTGTAATTTTAGCGGCCATTGTATATAAGTTAGGCTTTGCAAAAAAATTGCCTCTTTTGAAAAACATCGTGATTTATATTTGCTTATTAATTGGATGCTTCGTAATGTTGATTTTTTCTTATGCATTACCGATTGCAGAAGGACTCGCAGGTGCGGCGGTGTTATTGATCATCTATAAAATACGCTTACATCAAACGAAAAAACATCAGGCTGAAGCGAAATAACGGGGGTTTAGTTACAATGAAATCCGTACAGGATACACTATATAATTGGCTTACAATTAAGGTTGTATGCGACGCGCGGCCTGATGACACAGCAGCTCGAGATACATTAAACCTATTTGAAGAAATGTTAGCTGAACTTAACCTTTCAAGCATTGAGGTAACAACTGATGTTGTAATGTATTATGTTTCCTATCAACAGGGGGAAGAGACGAAAAAAACACGCTTTCCCCGAGAATTAATTGAAGTCATGTTGCAGCAAATCAATCAAGAACCTGAAAAGTATGAGAACTACCCATTTGAAGAAGAATAAAAAAACCATCATGCCATTCCACTTAGGAATGTGCATGATGGTTTTTTGTCCATTTCTAACGCGTAGGGCTAGAGGTTTTCGTTTTACCAATCATCCTCTTCTGATTTTGGCCGGAATAAACGGAAATTTCCTGTTTCATATCTTGCATTCGTTTTTTCCGTTATTCTTGTACTGCATTCTTTACACATATATGTATGGATAGGTCGGTTGCGTAGACGTTTTGCAACAAACGATTCATCTTCAATTGCTTCAATTTTATCGCAAATTACACATTTAACTCTCATTAATACACCTCTTCATCAAATTCTAATAACCGAATGATTTACTCTAGTATATCATGGCAGAAAGTTTGTAGGTAATCAATTAGGGCTATTTTCGCACAGATTGTTGTTTTCGTATAAGTNNGAAAATTGCCTAGAAACTTATTATTTGACCCTTATTAAGCTCCAAAAGCAAAAAAGTTTTCGAAAAGAGCCTCAATTGGATAAATTGATGAAAGCACGGGATAGTAGTAATATGAAAATATCTGTTTTTTATAACAGCATCATGGAATAATGAAAGGGATGTAAAAAATGGCAAATCAAGTAGAACCAAAGCTAATTAAGCCTTTATATGATGAACTTCAAAAGGAACGGTTCGTGACATTGGCAACGGTTGATTACGAAACAGGCGGGCCTAATGTCAGCTCTATTTCTTGGGTGCTCGCAAAGGATGAAAGCACCATCTATTTTGCAGTAGATAATCGCTCCAGAATCCTAGAAAATATTAATGAAAACAATCAAGTGGTTATTAATTTGATTGCTAACGAATCTACATATGCCATTCATGGCGAAGCACATTTAAAAGAAGAAAGAATTCAGAATGTACCATTAAAGCTCGCACTAATCCAAGTAAAGGTTACAGCGGTGAGAGATGTCATGTTTTATGGTTCTAAAATCGTCACTGAGGTACAATATGATAAAACATATGATAAAAATGCTGCCCAAAAATTAGATAATCAAGTGATGGAAGCAATGAGAAAAGCTTAGGAATCACCCTAAGCTTTTCTCATTTTTTATTTATAGGCTCTGTTAAACTAGCCTGTTGATTTCCGTTCCAGGCGCTTCGCTTTCCGC
>NZ_JBALOS010000268.1:0-3347 GCF_036962765.1 Neobacillus drentensis | reverse complement strand
TGCCAAAATCAACAATATGATTTAACATAGCCTATTTATAATGATTAGATTGGTCTTCTTGTTCTTTTTCTAGCTTATTTTTATCGTTAGATTTAAGCTTCTTATCTGGTTTTTCTGGAGCATTCTTAGGGTTTGGAGTAATTATATCTCCAGGTATCTCAGGCATTAAGCGGCCAGCTACATCTGCGAGTTCCTCCATAATGCCTTGAATTGGTCTGCCCTTATTAATATCTGCTTTTATTTCCTTTAAGCGCTGTGTTGTATCAGCATCAGCAACCACTACCGCATTTGCACCGTACGGATCCTTCTTTAGACTTTCTGCTACAGAATATTTAATGGATCCTACTTGGGAACGGTCAATTTTTGAGTTGACATCAATACCTACAATTGCGTATCTTCCTAATACGACAGCAGTGGCATCTTTAACATTTGGAATACTTGTTGCAAGTTTTACCAACCGTTTGGAGATTTCTTGACCAGATTTTCGGTCAACATTTTCAATGTAGCTGTTTTTTACGTTAACTAATGAATTGTTGTCATTGTTTGTCAGTTCCTTTTTTGTGGCGCATCCGGTAATGAACAGACATAACGCAGTTATCAGTAAGGTTTTCTTCATTTAAAATCCACCTCCGAAATGCTTTATAAATAATTTGAATTAAGCCCTCATCATTCACCTAAATTGAATCTCTCGTTAACATTTATTGTGCGGAACTCCTTCTATCTTTATTCCAATAAACATATATTTTACCAAAGTCCAATCTAGCGACAGGGTTGTTGGCAATATGCAATCCTAACAACAAGTAAAGCAGGAGGCGTTGCTTTGAGTAAGATATACGTGTTAGATACAAATGTCTTGTTACAAGACCCGTATTCCCTCTTCTCCTTTGAAGATAATGAAGTTGTTATTCCTGCAGTGGTTCTTGAAGAAGTGGACTCAAAGAAAAGGTACATGGATGAGGTCGGAAGAAATGCAAGACATGTATCAAGATTAATTGATGGCCTAAGGGCTTCAGGAAAACTCCATGAAAAAATTCCTCTTGAAAACGGAGGAACCATCAGAATTGAATTGAATCATCGTACCTTCCATGAGCTTCAGGATATATTTATTGAAAAAACAAATGATAATCGAATTCTCGCTGTGGCCAAAAATTTATTCTTAGAAGAACAAACAAAAGAAAATGGTAAGCCCGTTATTCTAGTTAGTAAGGACGCTCTTGTCAGGGTAAAAGCAGATGCAATTGGATTAGATGCTGAAGATTTTTTGAATGATCGTGTCGTGGAAATCGATCATATTTACACAGGTTTTTTTGAAGTATTTCTTCCAATCGAACTTTTAGGTCGTTTTTATGAGAAGGGAGAACTCAATCTCTCGGAGATAGCAAATCACCCATTTTACCCGAATCAATTTTTAGTAATGAAAGATGCACTGGGCAGTTCTGCTTCAGCGATCGGAATGGTTGATAAAACGAGTAAAAAGGTAAAAAAATTAGTATTAAACCAAGAACATGTATGGGGCATCCATTCAAGGAATGTTCAGCAGACGATGGCAATTGAATTGTTATTACGGAAAGATATTCATTTAGTAACCTTAACGGGGAAAGCAGGTACAGGGAAAACACTGTTAGCACTAGCATCAGGACTAATGCAAACAGAAGATTTCAGGGAATACAAAAAACTATTAGTGGCAAGGCCGATTGTGCCGGTGGGGAAAGATTTAGGGTTTTTACCAGGAGAAAAACAAGAGAAACTTAGGCCGTGGATGCAGCCTATCTTTGATAATCTTGAATTTCTTTTCAATACGAAAAAACCAGGTGAACTAGATGCTATCTTAGCGGGTATGGGATCTATTGAGGTAGAGGCATTGACGTATATTCGCGGCAGAAGTTTACCGAAGCAGTTTATCATCATCGATGAAGCGCAAAATTTAACGAAGCATGAAGTGAAAACCATCCTGACCCGTGTTGGAGAGGGAAGTAAAATTGTTTTAATGGGAGACCCAGAACAGATTGATCATCCTTATCTTGATGCCTATAACAACGGATTAACGTATGTGGTGGAAAAATTTAAGGATCAGGCTATTTCAGGACATGTTAAATTAATGAAAGGGGAAAGGTCGGGATTAGCACTTTTGGCAGCAGATTTACTTTAAATACTTCTAAAAGTAAAACGGGCGCCAAAGGCACCCGTCTTATTTTATGGAAAAACCTGTTACGTTTTTAATCGGACTGTGTTGATTTGAACCATCGCCTAAATAGACATGAATGGGCCCATCTACCTTTAGTGGCTTGCCTTTATTGGAAAATCCCAAGAGTAAATCATAGGCGGTTTCAAGAGGGTATTCATGTTCACCATCTTTACAATGAATAACAAAAGTTTGTGCATCACTAGCAGGTTCTGAATTTGTTAAGAATGGTTTTAAAGGAATACCAAAGGTCCCTGTCAAAACCTTTTCCTTTTCGAATTTCTTTTCTGATTTCAATGTAGGCGGGTAAATGGCACCTTCCATAATTTCACGGTCCCAATGCTTGGATACAACCTTCGTATACTCTTCTAATGAATTAGCATTCTCTCGTTTTGTTGAAAAATAGGTAGTTAAATCAACTCGTCGATCATCAAAAATCCACACTCCAGGATCAAGTGTGATGGTATACTTTACGTTTCCTGAAATGATAATGATATTTTCCATATATAATTCCCCCTAAACCCTTGCTTAATTAGTATAACTTTTTTTTGTCAAAATGTCATAATAGTAAAATTAGGTTCATGAGAAGATTAATCATGGTCAATCCACTTCTGTCGCAGCTGGCTGTTCATATCTAATCTACTTCATTGTTCTTGCAATTTTCCTGTGTTAACGGTAAAATTTATAGATAAGTTGTATTATCGCTCTGAAATGGGGGGATTAATGTTGGCGTCTGAAATGATCGTGAATCACCAGGAGAAAGCATATGCCTTATTACAGGCTGACGCTGAAAAAATATTAAGGCTAATCAAAGTGCAAATGGACAATCTCACGATGCCTCAATGCCCTCTTTATGAAGAGGTATTGGATACGCAAATGTTTGGCTTATCAAGGGAAATAGATTTTGCTGTTCGATTAGGTTTAATAGATAGTAAAGATGGAAAAGCAATCCTCGATACATTAGAAAAAGAATTATCAGCGCTTCATGATTCTTCTTCAAGGAAATAGTGTCATAAGAACTCAAACAATCAATGAAAATTGTTTGGGTTTTTTTGTTATTTATAAGCAAGTGTTCTCATGTCTTTTAATATTAATTTGTTGTAACAAATTAACTTTTCCTCAAGAAATAATGTTTATTTTCTATTATAATAGAATGATATAAATC
>NZ_JBALOS010000267.1:0-15944 GCF_036962765.1 Neobacillus drentensis | reverse complement strand
TGTGCCAAGTATTCGTTTAATAGATTAACAGATTAGGGATGCTAAGTCCCTAGGGTAATAAGTTAACATTTCTATGCCATTTTCAGTAACAAGAACCGTATCGGAATGTCTAAATCCGCCAATTCCCTTTACATAGATACCAGGTTCAACTGTAACTACCATCCCGGCTTTTATCTCCGTGTGATCACCTAAATCAAAGAATGGTGCTTCATGACCAAGTAGTCCGATATTATGCCCTGTATGATGGCTAGTTAATTCCGTAATGCCACATTCTCTAAAGTATTTTTGAACTGTCTCTTCAACTGTAGAAAATGGTATGCCCGGTTTGATTGCTGAGAATGCCACATCTTGCGCTTCATACATATATTGGAAGTATTTTTCTTGCTCTTTGGTTACTTCTTCAACAAACATTGTTCGTTCTAATTCACTTTTGTATCCAAAGACATCCGCTGCAGCCCCCGTGACCAAAGTGTCACCTTTCTTCAGTACAATATTTTGCGTTACAGCATGTGGAAATGCAGATTCTGGACCAATTTGTCCTCTAAAAATAGCATACGCCGTGTTTCCATGTGGTTTATATTCTGGACCTAATGTTTCAATCATTGCCAATGTTGCTTCCATAGAAGCTTTGCCCGTGATTTCAATCTCACTCAAACCTGCCTTGGTGTATTTTTGCAGAAGACGATGAGCTAAATTTCCCCAACGACATGATTCTTTTATTAATTCAATCTCATTGTTCGATTTTACAAAGCGCATTTCCTCGATAAGCCCTTTTAGTGATATAAACTCTTTCACGGAAATTAGTTGATCAATTGACTGACCACGGTACCCCATAGAAGAGCCATATCCAATCGCATCGTAACCTATTGTCTTATCTTCAAAGCCGTACTGATTTAGTAATTCTTTTAAATACTCCATTGGATGTTTGATTCCTGGATATTCTGGATAGGAGTGTACGTAATCCACTACGCCGTATTCTTCGGCATGTTCATGTTCCAATGCAGGTAAGAACAAATGAACCTTTTGGTTTGGGTCGATTAATAATCCGATTGGGCGTTCTGTTGGATGGAAATGAAAGCCTGTTAAATAAAAGATATCTGTTACTGCAAAAACCACTGCAGCATCACAATTTTTTTCAGCTAGTTTTCCAATGAATTTTTGCTGACGTTCTTGAAACTCGTTTTTAGGAATTGCTAATAGCATAAGTAATTTCCTCCTTGTTTTGGGTATATAAATGGCAGTTTGCCGTGTGCCCTTGTTTAAATTCCGTTGGTCCAGGGATAACTGATTTACAAATTTCCATCGCGAACGGACATCGTGGATGGAATGTGCACCCTGATGGAGGGTTGGCAGGGCTTGGAACATCCCCTTTTAAAATTACACGACTCTTCTCTTCTTTTGGATGGGTTACGGGTACTGCGGATAACAACGCTTGTGTATAAGGGTGTTGCGGATTGTTAAATAAATCTTCCGTTTTAGCAACTTCAACGATTTTCCCCAGATACATGACAGCTACTCGGTCAGTCATATGCTGAATTACGCTTAAATCGTGCGATATAAACAAATAGGTTAAACCAAATTCTTTCTGTAAATCGATTAGTAAATTGATAACTTGTGCTTGGACCGATACATCCAAGGCTGATACAGGTTCATCTGCGATAATGAATTCGGGCTGAAGGATGACAGCACGCGCAATCCCAATTCGTTGTCTTTGACCTCCAGAAAATTCATGAGGATATCGATCTAAATGAAATTCAGATAATCCTACTATCTGAAGCATCGAAATGACTTTCTGTAATCTTTCCTTTTTATCGAATTTATAATGAACCCGCAATGGTTCCATCAATATTTGCCGGATTGTTTTTTTCGGGTTGAGTGAAGCATATGGGTCCTGGAATACCATTTGCATCTGTTTACGAAGCGAACGCATTTGCTCGTATGGTAAAGATGCTAAATTTGTTCCTTTGAAAATGACCTCTCCACCTGTTGGTTCAACCAGTCTTAAAATCGTCCTCCCAGTTGTTGATTTTCCGCAGCCAGATTCGCCAACTAAGGCAAATGTTTCTCCTTTCATCACTGTAAAGTTCACATCATCTACAGCTCTGACAAGAATCTTCTCTTTGAACAGTCCTTGGGGAATCTCATAATATTTTTTTAGATTTTTAACTGTCAACAGTACTTGGCATTCCACTATCCTTCACCTCCACCATGGTTGGATCCTGCAACCAACATTTGCTTATATGTTTTCCCTTTGTAAAAGAAGGTGGTGTTTCTTCCAAACATTTTCCGAAGGCAAATGGACACCTATTCGCAAATACACATCCATCTTTGATTTCAGAAGGTTTTGGCACTTGGCCATCGATTGAGAACAATTTGCTCTTTCGCTCATTATTTGATGGCAATGATTTCATTAGCCCTTGGGTATATGGGTGTAAAGGTTGATCAAATAATTCATTTATATCTGCCTCTTCCACCACTTCACCGGCATACATTACAACTACACGATCGCACATCTCGGCAACAACACTTAAATCATGGGTGATTAACATTAAGCTCATATCATTCATAGTTTTGATTTCTTTCAATAACTCCAAAATTTGTGCTTGTATCGTAACATCTAAGGCTGTGGTTGGTTCATCTGCAATCATAAGTTTAGGCTGACACAATAATGCAAGCGAAATCATCACCCGTTGTCTCATCCCTCCGGACAAATGATGAGGGTATTCATCAATTATCTGCTCAGCTCTAGGAAGACCAACCTGCTTTAACACCTTAACAATCGTTTCCCGCGTTTCGGATTTTGACATCTTTTTATGTTGTTTTAAAGGCTCACTCAATTGCTCACCAATTGTAAAGACGGGATTTAATGAGGTCATAGGTTCCTGAAAAATCATAGAAATTTCATTGCCACGCAGTTTTTGGTACTCTTTTTCATTTATTTTTGATAGATCCCTATTATTGAAAAGGATTTCCCCAGAGACAATTTCACTAGATTTCACTGGCAAAAGTCCCATAACTGAAAGAGAAGTCACACTCTTTCCACATCCAGACTCTCCCACAATTCCCAGAGTCTCTCCTTTATTCACATGAAAGTTTACTCCTCGTATGGGTTGAATTTTCTCTTTACCATTCTTAAATTGGATTCGTAGGTCTTTTACTTGTAAAATCTTATCTGACATAACCATCCCCCCACTGTTATTCACCCTTCAATTCTGGATCCAATGTATCACGTAGCCAATCTCCGAAAAGGTTAACACCAAGGGCAGTGATCATTATGGCGATTCCTGGGAACGTAATTAGCCACCATGAACTGAAAATATAATCCTTGCCTTCATTTAACATATTGCCCCATGCTGGTTCTGGGGGTTGAACCCCAAAGCCCAAGAAACTTATAGAGGCTTCTGCGATAATATAGGTCCCAATCTGAAGGGAGGACAGAATAATAATTGGTGTAAACAAGTTAGGAAGAATGTGCTTGAACAATATTCCTATTCTTGATACACCTGTCGCCACACAGGCAGTAATAAATTCTTTCTCACGAAGTGCAAGGACTTCACTCCGGATGACACGAGCAAAAATAACCCAGCCCCCAATTGCTAAAGAAATAATGATATTTCGAAGACCTGAACCAATAATGGCATTGATTACTAAAACCAATAGAATAAATGGAAAGCTTAATTGAACATCAACAATGCGCATTAAAATTACATCAATCCATCCCCTGAAGTAACCCGAGATGATTCCCACAATTGTTCCAAATATACCTGCAATTAACACTGTAGTTACACCAATAATAACGGAAACTTTTGCTCCCAACACTATTCGCGAAAAGATATCTCTACCTAACTGATCTGTTCCTAACAGATGTCCATCCGTCATTGGAGATAATAATTTTTTACTGAAGTCTGCAATGAGAGGATCATACGGAACAATCCATTGTCCAAAGATGCTTATAAAAAGCAAAATAACAATAATGAAAAATCCAATACTTCCTGTCCAGCTTCTCATTAGATTGGAGAAAAATGTAGCTACTGCCGATTTTTTATTGATTTTTAATTGTTGAGTATTTTCTGCGTGAGTTACTTCTGGATATTTCACTGTCATACTCTCACCTACTTAACTCGAATTTGTGGATTTACGTATGCGTACAATATATCCACAATGAAATTAATGACTGAATAAATCAGGGCAATGATAAAAACACCAGCTAGAACAATTGGAAAATCTCGATTCATGAGGGATTGCATTAACAATCTTCCAATTCCGGGCCATGCAAAAACAACTTCAGTAATAACGGCTCCACCAAGTAAGGTACCTAAGTCGAGAGCCACCAACGTGATAATCGGAATCAATGAATTTTTCAGTGCATACCGTCCCACTAATCGAATAGTCGGCACTCCGGAAGACTTGCCAGTACGAATATAATCTTTTCTTAATACATCTAACATGGTGGATCGTGTGAAACGCGTAAACCTGGCTACGCTATAAGCCGCAAGAGTTAGCATTGGTAGAATTAAATGAACGATTGATCCTGCACCACCGGAGGGTAGAAAATTTAGTTGAGCGGCAAAAAAGTAAATGAGTAATAAACCTAGCCAAAAACTGGGTACTGCTTGCCCAAGTACTGTAAAAGCAACACTAATACGGTCAAAAACTGAATTTCTTCTATAAGCAGAAAGCATACCCAGGGGAATGGAAATTACCAAAGATAGAATTAGTGATGATATAGCTAATTGGAATGTGGCTGGCAACCGATCCAACACTAATGGTAGTGCATCTTCACGACTACGTAAGGATTGACCAAAATCTCCTTGAATAGCATTTACCATAAATTCCCAATATTGAATATAGAGGGGACGATTAAATCCTAACATTTGCCGATATTGTTCAATTTGTTCCCTCGGTGCATCAGGGGGCAAGAAGAGGGCTGTTGGATCTCCAGATAATCGAATTAAGAAAAATACAACAGTAAGTGCTAACAAAACAACAACCACAACTTGAATTAGTCTTTTAATTACAAAATCAAGCATACTGAACCCCCTTTTTTATAATGAATATATTGCAAGTCTTAGTATGAAAGGGAGAGGACAATGCCTCCCCCCTTTTAAACCGATTTAATTTTGTTAAATTTTTTTATTTCCATGACATTTCAAATGCTTGTACCTTTTCATCTACTCGCGGTTTGAAATTTAAATCTTTCCGAACAGCATACAAGTCAGCTTGTTGCCATAATGGAACCCAAGCAGCCTTTTCAACCAAACTATTTTGAAGTTCAGCATAACCTTTAAATCTTTCATCCTCATTAAAAAGTGCATTCGTTTCATAGATTTTCTTTTCGATGTCCTTATCATAAAAACTGCTGTAAGGTGCAACTTTTGTGAAGAGATTTTCAATAGTAGATTGCTGATCGAATGCTGGACCCCATCCCAAAATAAACATGTCTTTCATCTCTCTATTTCGAATTTTCTCCAAATGTGCCCCCCACTCATTCACTTGAACATTGACCTTTATACCAATACGCTGGAGTTGAGCAGCAATTGCTTGTGCAACTTGGGAGTCCATTGGGTAACGGCCATTAGGTGTATCAAGAGTTAGAGTTAAAGAGTCAGGATTGTACCCTGCTTCTTTTAATAAACTCTTTGCTTTTTCTTCATTGAAACCATAGTCTTTAGTTTCGATGTAACCCGAATTGATTTTTGAAAGTGGACCTGTCATTTTTGTCCCATGGCCATTCAATACTGATTTAAGTAACTCATCTACATCAACAGCATAATTTATTGCCTGACGAACTTTTTCATTTTTCATTGGACCATCATAGAACGTATTTAATGCAAGATAATTTATACGTGATGATGCAACCTCTTCAATCTTTGAATTACTATCATTTTTAATTTTTTCTACTGAGTCCACTGGAATATTTTTAAACATGTCTATTTCTCCACTAAAAAAAGCAGATAGACGAGAACTGAATTCTGGGATATAACGGAATTCTAACTTTTTAATTTTTGGAGTGCCTTGCCAATAATCCTCAAAAGCTTCTAATTTCAAATAGTTGTCGCGTGACCATTCTACAAATTTATATGCCCCAGTTCCTACCGGTTTTTTTGCTGCTTCATCCCTTCCTACTTTCTCAACATAACCCGGTTCCATTATTAGGAGATCTTCAGCAATTCGTGGAATTAAGCTAGGGAAAGGCTTAGATGTCTTAATCTCAACTTCGAATGGTGAAATTACTTTAACCTCTTTCACATCCACCCATCGGGATTTATAAAATGATTTATTCGAATCATCTAAAATATAGTCGATGCTGAATTTAACTGCATTGGCATCAAAATCAGCTCCATTATGAAATTTGACCCCTTCTTTCAATTTCAATCGCCAAGTCAATTCATCTACGTTCTTCCATTCTGTAGCAAGGACTGGGACGAACTTTCCAGTTTGAGGATTTCGATCGATGAGGGGATCGTATATATTACGAATTTGTGCGTCAGTTACATAGTTAACATCTGAATTAGCGATCAGTGTCCCAGCATCAGCCTCAAACCCAATAACAAGACTATCCTTCTTTGATGTGGTAGAGTTACCCTTCTTACCTGAATTACTCGTGCCTGCCGTTCCCTCAGTACAGGCGGATAAAGTTAATAACAAACTTAAAACTAGTAATAATAAGGCGTTTTTTCTCATATACTAATTCCCCCTTTGAATATTCGGATACAAGACCTTCTCAATTTTCTTCATCGAATCAATTAAGACGTGAATTTCTTCTTTGGAGATTCCTTCAATCATACTTTTAACATTAAGACTTGCTCTATCAGCAAGTGATTTTAGTGCTTCGCCCCCTATATCTGTTAGTTCTATATGCTGAATCCGTCGATCCTCTTCAAAAATCCGCTTTACTATAAGACCATCTCGTTCAAAATGTTTAAGAATTCTACTCATATAGCTTTTATCTAAGAGAAAGAGATTTGATAAATACGCCGCAGTACAATCTTTTCGAACGGAAATTTCAAACAGTATTAAAGCCTCCGTAGCCGAATATGAACTTTCATCAGTGTATATATTAAAAAGTCCCATCGCACGTGTGTAAAAACGATTAAATCTTTTAATATCTCGGATTATATCTTCAGACATTTAAAAATATTCACCCTCTTTTGAATTTTAAGTTTATTCTAGATTAGAAGGTGGACTTAGTCAACTATCTTTTTTTATAATTTTCAAAAAAAGCAATGCATTTAGCTCTAATCTTTATTTGAGGAGCCACTATAAAATAAAATGACCCTACCTTAACAACTAGTATAAATAAGGAATAAATTACCCCACCTATCCTACTTAGTTGAGTAGAATGGAACCTCTATATCATTATGGGAAAGTCCTATCACCAAGGTGCTACTAAGAAGTCTTTAGTTAATTTCATGGCTCAAGGTTATAGAGATGGTGAGTTAGGGTTAGGTAAGATTGTACATTTTGATGAGGCTAGAGTGTTTAAGCTTATTGATGGTAAAGAAGAGTTTGTATTGTATGTTACTAAATTTAAAAGCCTGCCTAAGGCTTAATAAAGGGTTCCGTTTTTAGGTGCAAAGTAGATAAATGGAAACGAAAATGGCGTGCAAACTGACTACCGGTTTGTCACGCCATTTTTAGAATTATATTACCCGAATGCCCATTTTTGGGCTTAACCTATCTCCTCAACTCTTCCTTCCGCAACATCCTCCTTACCACCTTCCCTACTGCACTTTTCGGTAAGTTATCAATGAACTCGACAAATTTCGGTTTTTTATAGGATGATAAGTGATCTTTGCAGTATTCAATAAGCTCCTCTTCACTTGCTGTATGGTCCGCTCTCAATACAACAAAGGCTTTCACACTTTCCCCCCATATTGCATCTGGAACTCCAACTACTGCTGCCTCCAAAACGGCGGGATGCTGGTATAGAACTTCTTCTACTTCACGAGGATAAATATTAAATCCACCGCTGATGATCATATCTGACTTACGATCAATTAAATACAAGTAACCTTCTTGGTCTATGTAGCCCATATCCCGTGTATAAACCCATTTACCTTTGATCGTTTCAGCCGTCAATTCTTCCTCTTTCCAATAGCCTGCCATTGCTTGATTGGAGGAAACAACAATCTCACCTATTTCCTCTTGTGGCACCTCAAGACCATCTTCATTGACAATTTTCACTTCTGTCGTGATCGTAGGTCTGCCGCAAGATAACAGTCGGTCATAGTAAGCTGGATTTGCTAACCCTACTAGATGGTCCTCAACTGATAAAATAGATAGAATAAGAGGGACTTCCGTTTGACCGAAATACTGAATGAATTTTGGCCCCCATAATTCCAGACCTCTCTTCAAGGCTTCACGAGGCATCGGTGAAGCACCGTAAATCAGACTTCGAACGGAGTCAAATGAATATTTTTCTACCTCCCGATGAGAGAGAAGCATAACAATCATAGTTGGAACTAAGTTAAGCGTAGTTGGTTTGATCGTTTCAACAGCTTGAAGAAATTCTTGAGGATGAAAGTTTGGTAGAATAGCATTGGCGGCGCCTCGTATCCAATGTGGTAAAACGAGTATGCCTGATGCGTGTGTTAATGGAGCAGCGTGCATCATAATATCTCCACTTTCAATCGTAAGTGTTGACAAGATATTCGTTGCCATCGCTGCCCAGGAACCTTGCGTATGGATGGCTGCTTTTAACTTTCCAGTGGTACCGGATGTATATTGGAGGGTAGCATAATCTTCTTCTGATAATCGAACGATTGGATCATCAGCAGTAACCGTTTTCATTTCTTCATATATCGGAACCATCCACTCATACTTTGCAGTCCCGTCCACTTGGAAAAATAATAGTTGATTAGGCAGTCTTTCTTTCAATCGCGCCACCCTGTCTGAAAATTCCTCGGTAAATAAAATCGCTTTCGAATCGGTCTCCGTGATCATATACAAATGTTCTTCTTCTGAAAGCCTTGTATTTAATGGGACTCGAACCAGTCCTGATTTTAACATCGCAAAGTCAATTTCCACACTATGAAGAGAATTGGCCAATAAAAAGGAAATCCGATCGCCCTTTTCCAATCCCAATTTAAACAGGGCATTGGCTAAACGGTTGGAGTTTTGATGAACTTCTTCAAACGTTAACTTCTTGTCTTTATAAATGACAGCTGTTTCTTTCGCATAATACTTGGCCCCACGCCTAATTAACTCAGCTGCAATTATTCTATTACCCCTTTCGATTGATGAAATTAGTTAATCCTTGCCATGTTTCTTCGCTTTTGGTATGAGGCATTCCTAATTGACATTCGATCCGGAGTGCTTCTTCTAGTGGAAGCCCCCAACCTCTTACTGCGGCCTGTTTATCCGACCGTAAGGAGCCTTGTGGATAGGAAGCCATTTGATGGGCAAGCTCGAGAGCACGATCTAATAGATTATTAGTTTCAACCATTTCCGTTACTAAACCCCAATCTAATGCCGTTTTGGCGTCTATTTTTCTTCCGGTTAAAATGAGATCCATCCCACGTCCCCAGCCCACGATTCTTGGAATTCGCTGGGTACCACCGTCGACCAAAGGAACATTCCAGCGCCTTTCTAAACAGCCAAACTCAGCATTGGTGCCGGCAATACGTATATCACACCACGCCGCCATTTCAAGACCGCCTGCAAAACAAAATCCGTTGACAGCAGCAATGGTTGGTTTAAAGATATCTGTCATTCTCGTAAATCCTAAATAGCCTTTTCCATCATAAGCGAAATCCGCATCATACTGATTTTTGGGACCTAATGAATCAATAGCCTTTAAATCAGCACCTGAGCTAAAGGATGGGCCACTTCCTGTTAAAATAGCTACTTTTGCATGTGGATCATCTCGAAATTGAACCCAGGCTTCATAGAGCAAATCCGCTGTTTCTCCATCAATACAATTATGTTTTTCCGGACGGTTAATCGTAATAGTCGTAACCCCATCCTGTTTAGCCACCAAAACCTTTTTAGTCATCACGTTGCCCCTTTTCTTTAAGTGTTGCATACCTTGCTTCCGCTTCTTTAATTGCATCCAATAAATCACTCTCTAAGAGAGCTAACTCCTTCTGTCGATCCCTCACCTCCTTTAAATGTTGGTAAGCAAGCTTTATACCTTCTTCGTACTGTTTGAGTTGAGTCGTGTCAATATCATATAAGCTAATTAGGGTGGCAGCATCCTGCAAAGAAAAGCCAAGGTTCTTTCCTCTAAGAATCATTTTAATTCTTGCTCGATCTCTCTTTGTATATACTCGGTGATTTCCAGCTGATCGCCTCGGATGAATCAATCCCAATTCTTCATAATAACGGATAGAGCGTTGACTAATACCGAATTCTTCAACCAGATCAGAAATCAAATATTCTATATTTTCAGATTTTTTAACAGGCACGTTTCTTTCCTCCTTTAATATGAGTTTAACTTATACCTACCAACAACGTCAATTGTTTTACGTTGTTAGTAGGTATAATCAATATAGATGCATTCTGAAAAACTTAAGGAAACCGGGACCCAAATTAAATACGTGAAAAAAGTTGCCATTGAAAATTGGCAACTCATAAAATAGTACGAAGAATATTTTTAATTGAATAAGAATGTGCGTTTCCATTCAAATCTACAATACTCGAGTCGTGCCAGACACCACCTATTCTTTCCCTTTTTCTTTTAATTCTTGCTCATTCATTCAAGACCAAGATTAGTTTGCTTCATCTGTGTCTAGGGTACTCAGCTGGGATGCCCACTGAGCGATATTAGCTTCTGGGTTGCTTCCGTCCGCAGGGTAGTCAGTAATATGATACCAGCTAATCGTGCGTTTATCTCCGACTTTCACACTGGCATCAAATGAGGCACCAAAAATATAACCGAAAGAACTTAATCCAGCAGGTTTGTCTTTTACCCAAGCAATCCCATGGGCTGGGCTGGAAATAGCGGTTTTAGGACCGTCATAGATGTAGTTCCCAGTCCATCCCGTGGTCATGAAGCCTGGATTCACTTTCGCGATTCCTGGAACCATGGCCGTGTCATCTGGGCTGTCTGGGTCAAGCAGGTATTGGAAATACCCTTTAAAGTCTTTCACTCCGGTATTCTCCAATTCAAGTGTAAACTTGACCACCGGTGCATTCGGAAGTGCACGATAAGTAACCGAAGTTTTGATAGACGGATCAATTTGTGCTTGTCCGGTGGCATGGATGGTATCACCGACCGCTTCGATATTCGGCAGCGATAGCCATTCTCCCTCGCGGTTCCATGGACGTTTTGTATCGTTCATGATCGGAGAGAGAATCCATTCACTCCAATCGAGCGTCTCCATGGCATTGTTATCAAGCAAGGCAATGTCCCCAAGCCATCCTGGCTGGAATGTACCTGGCAGGTTGTTGGCAGCGATTTGGGAGGAAATCGTTGCTTGGATTCGGTTATTCATGACATAGTGAAAAGTTTTACCAGTTGTAGCATCCATTCGCGGGCTGCCCGAATTAAAGTCCGGTGCTTCCTGAGATATTCCTGCGATGGGTTCTGTGATTCCACTTACCTGCAAAGCAACTTTCCGATTTTCGCCGTTCGCAACTTCCACCGAAACAGCCGTACCGCTTTGGTAACCTCTAAATTTGGCTGACAGCGTATAGTTACCCTGATGTACTCCTAAAAGGTATTGCCCCTCAGCATTTGCAGTGGAAACTTGACGGTTCCCCTCGCTGTCTGTCGCAATAACAGTAGCACCTCCTATTGGTTTTCCTGTTAATTTATCTGTCACTTGTCCGGATAGTCGCGGCCAGCGCTGGGCAGCCCTGCCCCCAGGAGTGAAAGCATATAGGTTCCCATCAAGCGCTCCAACCACTAGCGTATTTCCGGAAATGGCCGGTGAAGAAGCAACCCATGCTCCAATTTCATGCTGCCATAGGGGTTGTCCAGTTAAGCTGTCGAATGCATAAAGATTTCCGTCGTTCGAGCCAATAAAAACTGTTTCTCCGCTGACTGCTGCAGAGGAAATAATTCCGGCCTTCGTTCGATAACTCCATTTCTTTGTTCCGGTGGCTGCATCGAAGGAAGCAACGTTTCCATCCGGGAATCCCATATAAACGACTCCATTCGCTACCGCAGGAGAGGAACCTGTTGCACCACCGTAAATATAGGATGAATCTTGGCTCTTGTAACGCCAAAGTTCTTTTCCAGTAGCAGCATCAAGCGCAACCAGCAATCCACCTCCATACCCCATATATAACCTTCCATCAGCGATAGAAGGCATGGAGTGCATCCATCCGCCAGCCGGTTTTTTCCTCCACAATTCTTTACCGGTGGAAGCGTCAAAAGAGATCAACCAGCCTCCATCTGCTCCTACATAAACCTTGCCGTCCTGAACAACAGGTGTGGATTCAACGATCCAGCCGCCTGCTAAAGGAGCATTCCACATTTCTGCACCAGTGTGGGCATCAAGCGCCATCATTGCACCGCCACTGCCTGTGCTGTACGCCTGGTAGACAACTCCATCCTTTACGGTTGGAGAATAGTACATCCATGCTCTTTGTACTTCATCTTTCCCAACAGTCTTTTCCCAAATGATCTCTCCCGTTTGAGCATTCATCGCATAAAGGGTACCGCGAATGGAAGATGCATAGACGATCCCATCGGCAACTGCAGGTGAGGCTTGGACCTGGGCATCTGCCTTCACTTCCCAGCGCTTGTTACCTGTCTCAAGGTCAACCGCATGGATGGCATGTTGATCAGTGCCATTTTCATCACGTGTGCCAATATAAACCATTCCATTGGTAATGGCTGGGGAGGAGGTAAGTATTGTTCCTGCGGTTCGGTATGTCCAGCCAAGACTTAGACCCGCATCGAGGGTATCCTTTGCCCCTCCGGTATGCTGGGCATTGCCGTGGAACATCGGCCAGTCGGTCCCTTTTTTCGGTGCAATCCGTTTATCATGATCCACAACACTAAATGTGTTGTTTTTTACCCAAACCTTTCCTGCATCATCCGTTACCCTAACTTCGATGGCATGCTGACCTTTAGTTGCTTTCTCAGCATCCCACTGGTCATACCAAGCCATTCCGCTGCTTTGTTTAAGGTTTTTCCAAGAACCGCCATCCACTCGGAATTGAACCTTCGTGACATTACTAGTAGTGTTATAGGCATTTACCAATATGTCCACTTTACCTTTTGGAACCTCGCTGCCGGCTGCTGGATGAACGATTGCCGCACTTTGCTTAACGTCATACATTTTATATTTCTCTTCCTGCTTGCCGCCTTGGAACGTAACCATTCGGAACCCGTTTGGCATCTGGTCAATTGTGTAAGCACTGGAAACCGTGGTCACATGGTCAGCTCCTGGAATTGTATCCTGTGCTACATCGTTAACATGCGTATGTCCCACCATCACCAAGCGTGTATGATATTGACTAAGTAGTTCAATAAATTTTTTCGTGTTATCCGGTGACGGGGTTTCCGGCGTATTCATAGGTTTATGAACAAATACAACTACTTCCTTGTTGATCGCATTCTGAGCGAGATCCTGCTTTAACCACTCAAACTGGTCGGATTCATTGAAACCTAGAGTGTTTTCTAATGTTACGAAGTGCCGATTGCCATAATCAAAGGAATACCACTCCGGTCCGAGATAATTGCGGTACTTATCAATTCTCGTCTTATAGTCCGAACCCGGGGCAAAATCATGGTTTCCAACTGCCGGGTAGACTGGAAGGGAAGATGTAGCCGTACTTGCTTGATAATCCTTGAATTCCGTATCGTCTGCTCGGTTGGTTAAGTCCCCACTAACGGCAATGAAGGCCGGATTTCCTGTTGATTGATTAATTTGCGCTAACTGGTCTGTGAAGCGCTCACGGTTGTTCGCTGTACCGTCTTGAACGTGTACATCGGCAATGTTGACAAAGCTAAAGTTCGGAATATTGCTCTCTGGCGTATGTAAAAGACCAAAGCTTTGTTCCTTTGTTTCCCCAGCCTGAACATTTCCTAACTGCTGGTAAAACTGAGGTGTTTTGTTTTTGTCAGTCGGTACGGTGTATCCGTTTGGAACCGATACAAAAACGATATCTTCCTTACGCCTGTCTGTATCGATTGTTAGAGTATAATTTCCCTGACTGTCTGTGACGGTAATATTTTTACCGTCCGAGACAGACACATGAGGAATCCCCTCTTCATTCCCGTCACGAGTTCCATTCCCGTTTTTGTCAGTGAAAACTGACCCCTTAATCGTGGCAGTAGGATTATCTGCTACAACTGGTTTTACCACAGCAGCTAGAGCCATCCCGCACATCGCAGCCGCTGCAACAGGTTTGAGTTTTTGTTTAATGGTTCTCCCTTTGCCTTCTAAAGACTTCAAGAATTTTTCCTCCTAATTGTTTTAGATTTTCTGGAATATTGGAGCGTAAATAAGGCTTCACCACCTCCTTAATAAAAATTAAGTCCCTAGACAAAAGACGGTTCATTTTGACCATAAAAATCAGTTGCCCTGGTCACATTCAGTGGTCCTTTGTGTCCGTAAATTTTAAGCATTTAGGTTTCGAATTAGACGAGGAACCGTTGGAAGTACCAAATTAATCCCATTCCAAAAATCCCTGCGGTTGCGGCTCCACGGAAGACAGTGGACCATTTGAACCGCCGGATATAAAGAAGAATTGGAAACAGAAGAAGGATGATTAAGGCTTGTCCCACTTCTACACCGATGTTGAATGAAAAGATGGACAAAATTGATCGCCAAGTTACATCGTTTGACAGCTGCAGGGCACCGGCAAATCCGACCCCATGAATTAGCCCAAATCCAAAGACGACAGCGAACCGATATTTAGCAGAAAATCCAAAATAATTTTCTACCGCAACAAACGCTATGCTTAACGCAATGAGCGGTTCAACGATCTCGGCAGGAATATTAAGCAAATTTAAAGCTGTTAAGCCGAGTGTAATAGTATGAGCTATTGTGAATACGGAAATCACCTTTATTACATCAGAGATACGGCGTGTTCCTAACAATAAAGCCATGACAAAAAGGATATGGTCATAGCCAATCATGATATGATGAAAACCAAGTTGAACAAACCGGATAAATTGGACGAAAACAGTTTCCTTTCCGATGTTAAGTTCTCGTTCACCGGCTTGGAAAACAAATTGACCTTTTTTGTTTTCAAGGTCGTATGTAGTGATATTTCGATGCATCGAATCATTATCGTCAAAGAAGATACTATAATGTATTTGAACTGAAGATTTAGAGGTTGGTGCCGGATATTCAAGAACCATTTTGGCATAATCCCGGCCTACTCTCCGTTTAATGTCTGTGGAAATTACTTTGCCTTCTGCTTTCGCTCCATCCGTGAATACCTCGAAATGGGACGAAAGATATGAAGTCACAGCATCACGATGATATTCTAATGCCGTATTCAGCTGTTCTGCAGGTGCACCAGGTTTGACACCGAAATCAATCAACCTTCCCAGTTCGAAAAAATCAATGTGCAGCTCCACTTGCAACTTCTCCCCTACCATTGTTATCTTCGAATAGCCTTCACTATTATCTGTGTGGGCTGACACATTAATTGGTGGAAGCATAAACGAAAAAAAGCATGATAAAATAACGAACCAAGTTACTATTTTCCCCAAAAGTTTCTCACACCTTTAAACTAGTAATTTTAATTTTTCATTTGTGTTAAAACAGATAATTTTCTTGCTACAAGTACTTCTGTATATAAATATAATGTNNAAAGTAAATAGAGTTTAAATTGAATATGAATTTATTATTAATTAATGGAAAATACAATTAGATAGATTTGCTTACAAAACTTAACATTTGACGCAGATTACGGAAGTGATGGAGTAAAACAAGAAATAGGGGCGTGGAAATACCAGAGGATGAAATTGATAAAATCTTTGAATATTCTTATCGTGCAAAAGCTGTACAAAAAGATTATGTTGGCACTTGATT
>NZ_JBALOS010000266.1:712-4404 GCF_036962765.1 Neobacillus drentensis | reverse complement strand
AAAGGATATTCCAGTTTAAAGATATTCAAGACTGAATTTGTAAAAAGTTGTAACTCTGATTCGAACCTATGAGTTTATAAGTATTCCTATTTTTAAATTTGAACAGTATAATCAGGAATGGGAGTTGAGATAAATGAATAAACAAGATATCGCTAATATCCGTAAGCAATTTAAATTAGACAATTACTACCTGCAAATTCAAGAAATCTTTAATGTTTATGTGAAAAAAGAATCCGGTGAGATTTATCATGAAGTCAGTCAACCGTTTCAAATGCTAGAACAAGAAACACAAGAATTATTTTTGACTAACTTTAAGAAAGTTTTGACAGGTTCTCTTGATTCCAAGCTATTTGAGCTGAAATTTAGTCGGGATGTAGAAGACAGCACACAAACCATCCTCTACGAAGGATTACAAGTGGATTCCGAAGATTGGAAAGAAAACATGCTCCAAATCGTGGAGAAAATGTTTGCTGATATTACCTATGAATTTGATACGATGGTGACGTTTATCCGGGGAGAATATCGAAAACCAACCAAGAAACGGGATGAGGAAAGCGGAGAGGGCGGGGATGATGAAGTCTTTTCCAACCAGTTTATCCTTTGCAGTCTTAATAAAACGGATCAGCCGAAAAAGGCCTTGCTATTTGATTATATCGAGAAAAAATTCAAACCAAATACCGTTTTTGATCCCATTATCAATTTAGCATCTCCATTGTCAGGTTTTCTGTTCCCTGCTTTTAATGACAATGCTGCAGATGTGAATCATATTCTATATTCTGCGGGAAAACCGAATCAACCAGATGGAAGATTTATTGAAGAGGTTCTTAATTGTGAAGTGATCATGACAGCACAGGAAAATAAGGACAGTTTCGAACTCATTTTAAAAGAAGTAATAGGAAACGAAGTGGATTCCAGGGTTATTTCCAATATGTATGAGGAAATCGATAAAATGGTGCAAGAGAATGAAGAAAATGAGGAAAGTGAAGCCCCTATGTTGGATTCTCGGGACATTGAACGGATCTTAACGGTAAGCGGAGTTGAAAATGTAGAGACGGCCAAAGTGGAACATGCCTTTAAGAGCGTCTTAGATGATGAGAACCATGAATTCAAAGCTAGTAGTTTAGTTCCTAAATCCATAAAAATTAATACCAAGGTGGCAGATGTTTCGATCAGTCCGAAAGACCTGAAAAATGTAAAATATATTATGTATCAAGGAAAACGGTGCCTATTATTAGAGATTGATGAAGATGTGGTTGTCGAAGGATTCCGACTAGAATCGGAAACACTCTAATGTTTTTTAGGGACAGGCTCTATGTTTCCTTACAAGATCTATGAATAAATTTTAGTTGGTTCTCTACAAATGGTAGAGGCCAGCTTTTTTTTGATCATAGTTATTTCATTTTTAAAACAGGTATATGAAAATAGAGAATAAGAAAAATGGTACATGAAAAACAGAGAAGCCAAGCAAATAAAGGTGTTTTCTGATGTATGATGATAGCCATAAAAATGAAAATCCAAACCACATATGACCACCAAAAGGTCCACACATGGTGATAAGACAAGAGTTTCAAAAATAAAAAAATGGTCTCTATCACCGTAAATAAACTACTCCAAATGAAAATATAGGCAAGTTTTCTCCATATCTGTGCCTTATAAGGATAAAGTGAAAGAAAAACTAATACGATTAGGGGATAGTTGGTAAAAGCTATAAAAAAATCAGCAACGGTATGATTAGGAGCTAAAAATGCTTTATGGAAATACCACAATGAGTGTTCATATGTAAGAATCGTGATGAAAAAGTCAATACAGACGGTGAATACGATGGTTGGGTAATAGATCCTCCAATTTTTCCAATCAGCATATATACAAGCGAAAATCAAAAGTATCATGGTAAACAGTAAAGGAAAATACATGGTAAGTTGGTGTATCATTTTGTTCCTCCTTCCAATCCGCTGACATGTGACATTTAAATTATGCCCAATCATAAACTGTTGAATTTTAAAAAGAGTAGTAATAAACNNGTTTATTACTACTCTTTTTTATGTTTCACAATATCTGACCCTGTGTAAAAATACTGAACCATTGTTATCAGCAGATATCATACTTATACAAAAATTTTCAATATCATCATGATTAAACCAGCTATTAATGCCGATATCGGGAGTGTAATGACCCATGTTGTAACAATTCTTATGGCCACTCCCCAATTTACCCCCCGAAACCGTTTTGAAGAACCCACACCTAAAATGGAAGATGAGGATACATGGGTTGTCGATACTGGTAATCCTAGCATGGTGGCACCTTGTAATACGATAAATGAGGATAGATCTGCTGCAAATCCATTGATCGGTTTTACCTTAAATATTTTTTTTGCAACTGTTTTAATAATACGCATTCCACCAATCATGGTTCCTAAACCAATGGTCCCGGCACAAAGTACTTGAACCCAAAATGGTACATCTAACGTGGATTGAAAACCACCAGCAACCAAGGCAAAAACAATGATCCCCATGGTTTTTTGACCATCATTTCCTCCATGAGAGAATGCTGCTAATCCAGAAGCTACGATTTGGAATCCTCGAAAACCACGAGTTGCACGGTAAGGATTTACGTTCTTGAAGATAATCGCTAATAGTTTCATGATGATAAATCCTACTGCAAACGCTAAAAAAGGAGAAATGATGAGAGCTTTAATAATATCGGTGAATCCTTCCCAGTTTATAGAAGTTAGACCAGATCCAAAAATAACTGCACCAGCCACTGAACCGATTAAGGTGTGGGATGAAGAAGAGGGAATCCCATAATACCAAGTTAATAGGTTCCAAAAAATCGCAGCAATAAGAGCTGCGATGACGATTAGCGATCCATTTTCAATTTGAAAAGGATCGGCAATTTTTCCGCCAATCGATTTCGCAACCGCTTGTGAAGTTAATGCCCCGACAAAGTTTAAACCGCCTGCATAGATAACCGCAAATCGTGGTGATAAAGCCTTTGTAGACACGGACATGGCAATTGCGTTGGCGGTATCATGAAAACCATTTATGAATTCGAAGATTAAGGCAAGTATAAGGATGATAACGATAATCGTCATGGGTACCTCCAAAAATGTATGGACTTGAAATAATCTTTAACATAAATGTGATTATGCATTCTTCATGATAATCGTTTCTAATGTATTGGCCACAACCTGACAGAAGTCCGCAATGTTTTCAAGCTCTTCATAGATTTCTTTATATTGAATAATACGAATCGGGTCTTTTTCATTAGCAAACAAATGTGTAATTGATTCACGTAAAATCCCATCACATTTTGATTCCAAATCTTTAATTTTGATGGCATGCTCCCGCATGTTTAGTAATTTCTTTGAGGCCAGCATTTCAACCGCTATTTCAATTTCGGCTGCACAACTGCGGATGGCATCAACAAACTTAAGCATATAATCATCAGCATTGATAATGGAATACATTTCAAAGAGTGCAGCAGTATGCTCTAAGCCATCTAAAACATCATCCATACTCATTGTCAGTGTCAAAATATCCTCACGTTCTATATAGGTGATGAAAGCATTATGTAAATCTTTAGTTACTTCGTGAACCAAATCATCACCTTTGTTTTCATATTCCTTCATTTTTTCAGAAAAAATTTTCAAATCGCTAACATTTTTTAGTTTATAGTCAGCAAAATAATTTGCA
>NZ_JBALOS010000266.1:0-661 GCF_036962765.1 Neobacillus drentensis | reverse complement strand
TTTTCTTGTAGCCATGGTATTCCCTCCACTTTTTCAAAAGAAATTAAATTTTCCGCGTAGTATTCTTACAAACTTACTATTTCCATTTCGAATTATTCGATTCATGAATGGCTTAAAATAAGGCATCTACGAAATAGGAGTGAGTAAGATGGGGAACTCTTATTTACATTCGTTCACCAATAAATCGGGTAACGGATGACAAAAAAATATCCTGGGGATTATTCCACAGGATAGGATGTATTTATTGTTTTTATTAATCAACTGTGACCGCTGGAAAGGTTAGGATGAATGTAGTTCCTTTCCCAGGTTCGCTTTCAATTTTCACTTTTCCTTTCATCGAATGAACTAACTGATACGAGATGGTCAAGCCTACACCTGTCCCTTTGTCCTTTGTCGAGTAAAATGGTGTACCGACCTTGCTGATCTGTTCCTTTGTCATTCCAATCCCTGTATCAATCACTTCAATGATCATTTCATCATGATTATGTAAATAGGCATTGACAGTCAGCAGTCCATTGTCTTCAATTGCTTCAATACCATTTTTGATGATATTTACCAAAATCTGTTTCAATTCATCCCTATTTCCATTCATATATAACGAATCTTGGATGGAGGATTCAATTCGGATATTATTAATATTATAGTATGAAGTGATGAGTCC
>NZ_JBALOS010000265.1:0-6055 GCF_036962765.1 Neobacillus drentensis | reverse complement strand
ATAATGTTTGATTATTGTAAAGGATAAATTGGAAAATATTTATATCTTTTTCTAAAATGTTTGATTGTGTATTTCTGTTTACATGAATTAGCATCAATCTACCAATATTATAGTGAGGAGGGGTTACTGACTATGATTTTTTCATTATTATTAGGGTATTTCTTGATTGTACATCCAATTACTACGCCGCCCGATAACAGTCTTATCATTACAAAAGATGGTGAAACTGTATCCATTATTAATCGAGAAGATTTTACCTTTTCCCAAACAGGCTTGCCCATACTTAATTCTAAAAAGTACAGTCAATTTTTGGACAACTTAGATAAGAAATTTTCAATTGAATCCAAAAATGCGAACTTGGATCAATATGGGGCTATTATCCCGGAACGAGCAGGATCTCAAATCCACCGTCAAGCCTTTACGGAACAATTCTATACTTATATTTTTAGTTTTAAAAAGGCTAAGATGGAACTACCAATCCTACCGGTTTATCCAAAGGTGGATAGTGAATTGCTTGATGATATTCGCAGCATGAGAATCGGCCGGTATGTTACCTCTTTTAATCCCCGTAATAAAAAAAGATCTACCAATATTGAACTGGCTACAAACGCGATTAACAATCATGTTGTTTTCCCTGGTGAAACCTTTTCTTTTAACAGAGTGGTTGGAAAAAGGACAGCTGCTAAAGGGTATTTACGTGCTCCAGTCATCGTTAGAGGAGAATTTTCAGAAGACATAGGTGGAGGGATTTGCCAAGTATCCTCAACCTTGTATAATGCAGTTGACAATGCCGGCATCAAGATTGTCGAGCGTTTCTCTCATTCAAGAAAAGTCCCATATATTCCTCCAGGAAGGGACGCAACCGTTAGTTGGTATGGTCCCGATTTCGGGTTTAAGAATACCTATAACCAGCCTGTTTTAATTAGAGCAAGAACCTTAGGTCATTTGTTAATCATAAAAATTTATTCATCCGAAAATATAAATTACATACCTCGGAAAGTCCCATCTCCCCCATATTAAAAAGTCCGCAACCAATGTGCGGACTTTTTTTTACCGTTTTTTATTTAGAGCACTCATTAAAAGTTCCTCTGAAAACTCTGTAATTGCAGCATTATCCATTAGATTAAGATTGGTTTTTGGTGTAAAGTTTTTTACAACATTTTGAAAAGGAAGTGCAAGGTCCTTACGTTTTCCCTTTGTTACTCCAAAAACAGCAGCACTTAACCCAATGCCTAATAGAGATGCCCACATAGCTCCTCTACTTTTTCGTTTTCTTGAAAACATTTTGAGAAACGGTTGAACTTTTATTTTCTTCATCTAAAGCACTCCTTCAAATTCAAATGGAAAGGATTCATCCCTTCCATTTCATTAATTTGCTCTTTAATGACAGAGAATATTAGTAAGAAAGATGAATTTAATTAGTCATTTACTGGAATGTTAAATAGTTTACATAATATATTTATTTTTCATTATTGTGATGAATACCTAAATAAAAAGAACCTCTCACCTTTTTTTTACATAAAATGCTACAAGATAAATGAGGTGGTGTCTTTTATTTATGGGAGGTTTAACATATTTTGACTTTCTGGCCAAATTTGGTATTGGAGGAGCACATCCCGGTGGTATCCCATTAACAAAAAACATTCTGGCTAATGAAAATATTACCAACAAATCACGAATTTTAGACGCTGGCTGCGGCACTGGTCAAACAGCGGCATATTTATATCAGCATTATTTTGCAAAGGTGATTGGGTTGGAAATTAATCCAATCATGATTGAAAAAGCAAAGAGACGATTTCAATCCTTGGGCTTACCGATTAGGTTAATCCAAGGATCTGTTGAGAAACTTCCCTTTAAAGACAATTCATTTGATTTCATTTTGTCTGAATCCGTCCTAGCTTTTGTTGACAAACCCGTTGCATTAAGCGAATTTTTTAGAGTCTTAAAAAATGGTGGACGCTTGATTGCAAATGAAATGACAATAAATTCAAAGCTTAGTCAAGGAGAAGAATCAGAAATTATGAAATTTTATGCAGTCGATTCTTTATTGATGGAAGAGGATTGGCGAAATTTATTTAATAAGGCAGGATTCCAAGATATTGTCATAAAAATAGAGAACATGGACATGAGTCATGGAAATACTACCCCTGAGTTTAATTTCTCAGCAAATTTTGAACCTGAGCTATTTCAAATTTTAAATGAACATGGGAATCTCGTCTTAAAGTATCAAGATATATTAAGCCATCGAATCATAACATGTTCGAAACCATAGTTAGTATGAGGCCTCTCTCCTGACAAGGATGAGTGGCTTATTTATTTTCATAATATTTCTGTTTCTTTATGACGAATATAAATATAATCTCGTTGAAAAATATGTGGTGAAAGGAATGGTGAAACAATGGATAAAACTTTAGGCTATCTAAGAGAAATATTGTCAAATTATACAGATGATCATTCTGTAGGCGGGCCTATTTACCGTAAACTATCGGAAGGGCACTATACTTCCGAAGGGTCATTTGTTCGAGATTTAAATCAAAAAGAAATCCATTTTCTAAATAAAATACTTCCAAAAGAAATTAGATATGCAAAAGAGGAGCAAGACGAAAAAAGAGCACATGAGCTGAATGAAGTTTTCGAGCTTTTATTTTAAGCGCTCTGTTACACATAGCTGTTGATTTCAGCTTTAGGCCATTCGATGTTGACTTACCTTAGGACGAAGGGACAAGTACACTAGATGATGCGCGCTAGCTGGATTCAGAGAACCTTTTCGATTTCTACATTAAAATAATTCATTTCCTATAATTATTAAAAGATGGCAGAATGTTCTGCCATCTTTTTTGGAAATAATTCATATTTTGCATTTTTATTTCCTAGGGAAGCGCAAGGTACGACAATAGGTCTTCCAAACACCTCGTAATTTCTGCATTAACCGACATGAAACACAAAGATATTACAAGCAATTTATACTAACTTTCGCAAATTCGTGCTCATAACGACAAAATTAGGATTTTCTTATTATTTCTCTTCCTGCTAATCTAAAAAAAGAAGCCATATTCCAGGCTTCTTATAGAAATCTCTTCTAATGGATATCCTTTTTCTTAAATCTTCCACCACGAACCTCAGCGATATCCGCTACTGCTAAAAAGGCACTATCATCGTTTTCAGTAACTATTTCCTTTAGTTTTGCTTCTTCAAGACGATTGATCACGCAAAAAATGACTTTTTTATCATCACCTGAATAAGCTCCCTCACCATTGATAAAGGTAACACCTCGACCCAGACGATTCATAATCGCGTCTCCAATTTGTTGGGCATTGTCACTAATGATCCACACTGACTTGGATTCATCAAGCCCTGTAATGGTAATATCAATCGTTTTGTAAGCTACAAAATAAGCAATAAGTGAATACATCGCACGGTCCCAAGTAAACACAAAACCAGCACAAGCAAGGATAAAGAGGTTAAAAAACATAATAATTTCCCCAACAGAAAAAGGAAGCTTTTTATTAAAGAGGATGGCTAAAATTTCGGTACCGTCCAATGAACCACCATACCGAATCACCAAACCGACTCCGATACCAAGCACTATCCCCCCAAATACCGTAGCAAGGAGAATATCTTGTGTAAATGCTGGAACTGGATGAAGTAAGGTTGTTCCAATCGAAAGGATAATGATTCCATAAAGTGTGGATAATGCGAAGGTTTTCCCTATTTGTTTATAACCAATAAAGAAAAAAGGTATATTAAGAATAAAGAGGAACATCCCTAATTTCCAACCTGTTACGTACGAAAGCATAATGGAGATTCCAGTGATTCCACCATCAATGACATTATTTGGTACAAGAAATATCTCGAGTCCTATAGCCATTAAGATGGCACCTAGTGTGATTAATAAAATACGTTGAAAAATCTTTCTTTTTGTTAATCTTCGATGCTGAATTTTTGCCATTATTGCTTCCTGCTGTTCGATTAAATTCAATTCTTGCATTCCTGACATTATCTGGCCCCTTTCAAAAATAATTTCCTATATCTATTATAACGAATTCAACTACCTATTTATAATGAAATGCTATTTTTTATTTCCTCACAGCTAAATAAAAAGGAGCTACTTCAAATTATGAAGTAACCCCTAAATCTAATTAACACCTCAGGAGACCCAACCTTGACATCAGCCACATGATCTTTAGCCTACCCTAACTAATAGGAGACATGTATCATTCCGCTAATGTGTGTTTGTTCCGTTGAAGGAATTAATTCACATGAATGAATGGAATTCAAACTCCTAAAAGAAACAAATTTTTCGGTGATTACCGATTGAAACTTTTTATTCCATCATTTGGTTTCTCAGCTTCTTGGCAATCATCCTTTTTGGAAGGCATTCAATAAAACTGCCTACCGATAAATCTAAAACTTTTTCCTTTGATAAGGTTTGCTATGGAATACTTAGTTACCAATTATGAAAGGTTTGTGTTTTTCGATTTCGCCTTTCCTTAGAGGTGTAACAATCGCTCCACTTGCCAAATGATTGTTTAGGAATAACCTTCCTACTCGTTCGCAATCGGAACGAACACGTTTGGTTGAGCCTCCTAAGATGTTAATTTTGATTTTATCTTTTACACTTTTATTATACCACGCAGTTTTTTGAATTTACCGACTACTTGTGTCAAATATGTGAATTATTGGATATTTAAGTGAATGAAGCAAAGGGTAAATTATGAAAACTTAGGATTTTAGAAAGGAATGCATAACCTTATGCTTAAAGCCATTAATAAGTACGCAAAACACTTTGACACACTAGAAGATCTCGACCCTATAATTGAGGCAATTGGTGATGCAAAATTTGTGCTTCTTGGGGAATCTTCACATGGGACTTCTGAATTCTATTCACTCCGGACAGAACTATCCAAGAAGTTAATTAAAGAAAAAGGCTTTTCATTTATTGCAGTAGAAGGTGATTGGCCCGCATGTCAAAGTATCAATCAATACATTAAAGGTTTTAACCCAACGAGTAAGGAAATACCTAGAGTTCTTGAAAGTTTTAATCGCTGGCCAACGTGGATGTGGGCAAACCATGAGATTATTGATCTAATTGAGTGGTTGAAGGACTACAACCAACAAAAAAACGGTGCCCAAAAAGTCGGTTTTTATGGGTTGGATGTGTATAGTCTTTGGGAAAGCATGGATGCAATTATTCGTTATTTAGAAAGAACTAATTCACCAAGCATTAAGGAAGCCAAAAAAGCTTTTTCATGCTTTGAACCATTTAACCGCAGTCATGAATCCTATGCTGTTTCTGCAGGATATTTATCTGAAGACTGTACCAAGGAAGCACTTAAGCTACTTGCTTCGATCAAAAAAAACAAGTGGAAATTTGATGATGAACAGGAAAGCAGCTTAAATATGGAAGTGAACGCCCTTGTTACTGCAAATGCAGAGGAATATTATCGGACGATGGTAAAAAGTGACTCTAAATCCTGGAATGTGCGTGACCATCACATGGTGGAAGCACTCAATTCCGTGATGAACTTTTATGGTGATAAGGCAAAGTGTATTATCTGGGAACATAATACTCATGTTGGTGATGCTCGGGCAACTGACATGAAGGATGAAGGGATGGTCAATGTTGGCCAAATAATCAGAGAGCAAAATGGCGCGGAAAATGTTTTTATTATTGGGTTCGGGACCTACAGAGGCACGGTGATTGCGGCGGCGGAATGGGGAAAAGACTTTCAAATCATGCAGGTACCCCCTGCTCAATTTGGCAGCTGGGAATCACTTTTGCATAAGACCGGTGCTGCTAATAAATATTTACTATTTACGGATCAAAACCGCCATGAATTTAACGCTATCATTGGTCATCGTGCAATAGGTGTGGTTTATCGACCAGAATACGAACATTTTGGTAATTATGTCCCTTCGAACATGGGTAAACGGTACGATAGTTTTATTTTTTTGGATCAAACAAAGGCATTGCAACCACTTGTTTTGGAGCATGTATTTATATAAATGCTCTGTTAAACCTGCCTGTTGATTTCCGCTCCAGGCGCGTGCGGTT